>JAYVHZ010000621.1:0-17784 GCA_043770645.1 Undibacterium sp.
AGCTCTTGCCGAGGCACCAGCCTCGGCGGCGAACTACGCCTTGCCATCCCGCCTTTTGGCTTGAACGCACCTCCTGATTTAAATGTTAACAGGCCCTAACTATTGAATCCGAAAAAATGGTTAAATTAGTTTAAATAAGACAATCCCTATGGATTAAATGATTGCTTATTGGAAAGTTATGTTATCGTGGAAAGGTGTGTGTTATCTGATTTTCTGTTGATTTGATTTGTGAGAGCAATTTTGGGATTTTGAATGACTGTTTCTATAAAAGCCGCCACAGTATTGATTGTCGAAGACGAAAGTATCGTTGCCCTAGATCTGGAGCAACAACTGAGGAGTTTTGGCTATGTCGTGTTAGCACGCGCGTCGGAAGGGCAGCAAGCCATTAATCTAGTGAGAGAAATACGCCCGGATGTCGTGTTGATGGATATTCAACTGACGGGCGAGATCGATGGCATTGCGGCGGCGAAAATTATTGGTGCCGATTTACATACGCCAGTTGTATTTGTGACCTCTTTCGACGCGAAAGAGGTTATTGATCGCGCCAAATTGAGTCAACCTTACGGGTTTATTCTGAAACCATTTACTGCGCGTGAGCTTCCCATCATCATTGATATGGCGATCTACAAGCACCAGACCGAAAAAAAATTGCGTCACAGTATGGAGCAATTGCAAACTTTATCGCGCCGTGTTCTGGAAGTGCAAGAGTCGGAACGCAGACGTATCGCGATTGAATTACATGACGAGCTAGGCCAATCATTAACAGCGATCAAAATTAATTTGCAAAGTGCGGAGTTGTTTAAAGATCAAAATCCAGCGGAGCTGAATGCGGAGAATATTCGCATTGTGGAAGATGCGATTCAGCAAATTCGACGTATTTCTTTAGCACTGCGACCCTCGATGCTCGATGATCTTGGCTTGGTGCCAGCGATACGTTGGTTGGCGGATCAAACCGCAACACGGACAGGTTTTGATGTTCGCTTTCATTTTGCACCTCAGCCGGTCAGGCTGTTACCAGAAATCGAAACCGCGTGCTTTAGGATCGTGCAGGAAGCACTGACGAATATTGCGAAGTACGCGAATGCGAATCAAGTCCTAATCGAATTAAGTCATCATGGTGAGTATCTACACCTCAGTGTTACCGACAATGGACAAGGGTTTGACACCGCTGCCATGCAGGAACATGCGACACAGGGCAAGAGCATCGGCATACTCGGTATGCAGGAACGAGCGATGCTGATTGGTGGGAAACTGACGATAGACTCTGCGATTGGACGAGGATGCCAGATTACCTTGCAATGCCCATTGGGATTGGTGCTGCCAACATGATGCCATCTGTGAGAGTCATCTTGGCCGACGATCACACCTTGGTGCGAGCCGGCTTACGTAAGTTGTTAGAGTCCATGCCTCACATCGAGGTGATAGGAGAAGCCGCTGATGGTGTGGCTGTTCTTGAACTCGCACAAAGTTTGCAGCCAGAGATCATCTTGATGGACATTGCTATGCCCGGCATCAACGGCTTGGAGGCAACAATGCGCCTTAAAAAAGACTTACCGCATATTCAAATCATTATTTTATCCATGCATCAAAACGATGAATACGTGAAACAGGCTTTGCGACATGGCGCGGTTGGCTATTTATTGAAAGATGCCGCCACCACAGAGCTTGAATTAGCGATCAATACCGTATTAAAAAATGAAATTTATTTGAGTCCGGCGATTTCCAAAGGCGTGATGGTTGACTATGTACAACGATTGCGCAGTGAAAACACGGTAGATGAAGTGTTGACGCCACGTCAACGTGAAGTTCTCAAATTATTGGCGCAAGGCCAGAGTAGTAAGGAGATTGCACGCCTGTTGGCGCTGTCTGTCAAAACGGTCGATACCCATCGTAGTCAATTGATGAAGCAGCTCGATATCCACGAAGTCACCGGTTTGGTGCGTTACGCGATTCGTGTTGGTCTGATTACGTCGGACTAGATACGTCGGACTAACTACGTCGGACTAGAAAAACAGCTCTGTGTCTGTCGATTGCCAAGCTAAGTCGAACGTCGCTCGTATCGCAGCTTGTTGGTGAATTCCCTTCTCAAAATGAAAATAGCCCTATTGTTTTTTAGGAACTAGGGTGTTTCCCTGCCTGGACTCAGGTATTGACCTGATATCTAATCATGCCAGTTGGCAATAGTATGATCTCGTACCTAGCCTTGCTTCTGAGCTATGTATCTGCACTGTGTATCTGCGCGACGTATCGATGCTTCAGCCTCCCCCAAATTACATGCACTACAAAAATTATGTCATTGAAAGTTCTCATTGTTGACAATAATGACCTGTTCCTCGGGGTAGTTCGTAAGCTGTTGGCGCGCTTTACTGAGGTTATTGTGATTGGGGAAGCGAGTGATGGTGAAGAGGCATTGATCAAAGCGAAAGCGCTCAAGCCTGATCTCATCTTATTAGATATTGCTATGCCAAAGATGACCGGCTTGCAAGTCGCTTTGGAGCTAAAAAAATGGGCACAAGCGCCGGCAATATTGTTTGTCACGATGCATGAAGTTGCGGTGTATGGCGGTATCGCACAGAGTCACGGTGCACTAGGTGTTATCGCAAAAGCAGATTTGGTGAATCACTTGTTATTGTGGATGCAAAGCTTAATTGATCAGAAAAAAGCAATGGAATTCGAAGGAACTTTTGTCGCCCCAGAAGAAAAGTCTTAGTTGCGTTTCTTCTCTCAATTCATAGATTCGAACGGACATCGTCAAAGGAAAGCACATGGAATCCTATACCGTCAGTGGTGAACTCTCCATTTACACAGCGTCCAGCGAAAAGCAAAGTCTGTTCGCGTTTCTGCAAAGTGCCGATGAGCTAGAAGTAAATTTATCGCAGGTCAGTGAGTTCGATACGGCTGGATTGCAGGTGTTGATCGTACTCAAACAAGCAGCGGTTCAACATCAAAAAACATTACGTTATGTGATGCATAGTAAAGCAGTGTTGGATGTTTTAGAAATGACCCATATGACAGGCATATTTGGTGATCAGGTGGTATTGACCTAATTCAGTTCATCTCAGGATTCACCCTACTGATAGTTGTTGACGATATTGTTAAGCTAAGGAAATCGCCATGAGTTTCGAAGATGAAATGCGCGCTGCACTTGATACCTTTGTGGTGGAAAGTCGCGAGCTACTGCAAGACATGGAAGATGGCTTGCTGGGTTTGGAGCATGATGAGCATCCAGCAGAGGCGATCGCTGCGATTTTTCGTGCGGCGCATACCATCAAGGGCTCGTCGGGATTATTTGGCTTACAGCATATTGTGAATTTCACGCATGTCGTAGAAAGTCTATTAGACATGCTGCGCAACGAAGAAATCGCCGTATCGTCCGATTTAATTGCCGTGCTATTACCTAGTCGTGATCACATTAGTTCGCTCATCGATGACGTTGCCAAAGGGCTCGATAAGGAGACGCCAGAGCAAGCCAAGCATGGCGCAGATTTGCATGCGCAATTACGGCGTTTTATGTCCTCAGATGACAAACCTGCTTCCAGCTTGAATCTACACCAACAGACATCGACGACACAGTCATCAGGAGAGAATTTAGTTGATAGTGGAAACTGGTATCTATCCTTACGCTTTGGTCCAGATTGCCTGCGTAGTGGCATGGATCCACTATCGTTTATTCGTTACCTGAGTACCTTAGGTGATGTCGTGCATCTAGTGACGATTACCGAGGCGCTACCCGACATAGAGAGCATGGATGCCGAAACTTGCTATCTCGGTTTTGAGCTTGTTTTAAAAAGTGAGGCGAGCAAAGAGGCGATCGAGAGTGTGTTCGAATTCGTGCGTGACGACAGCACCATTCGCATCGTGCCGCCACGCAGCAAAATGGATGAGTATATTGCGATCATTCAAAATCTTCCAGATGACAATGAACTTTTGGGCGAAATTCTGATTAAGAGTGGCGTGCTGACTAAGCATGAGTTGGAAGAATGTCTACGGCTGCAAAAGCAGCGACCTAATGGTGCACGAGAGCAGGATTCGCCTTCTCCCATCGGTGAGATCTTGGTCGATCAGGTGATGTTGCAGCAACCTATTCTGAATGCGGCTTTGACTAAGCAACAGCAAGTCAAAGACAACAAAAGCCGTGAAAAGCAAAATATTCGTGTTGATGCGGATCGTCTAGATAAATTGATTGATCTGGTCGGCGAGTTAGTCATCGCTGGCGCGAGCATCAACCTGCGTGCTAGTAAATTAGACGACCTCGTCATGCAAGAGTCCACCAATGAGGTCATGCGCCTAGTCGAAGAGGTGCGTGATAGCGCCTTACAACTGCGCATGGTGCCAATAGGTACCACATTCAGCCGGTTTCAACGTGTGGTGCGTGATCTCAGTATCGAATTGGGCAAAGACATTGTTTTGGAAATTGCTGGTGGTGACACCGAAGTTGATAAATCCATCGTCGACAAAATTGGTGATCCCTTGATGCATCTGGTGCGCAATTCGATTGACCATGGCATTGAGTCACCAGCGGTGCGGTTAGCTAGTGGAAAATCGCAACAAGGGATATTGAAACTGAATGCCTACCATGAGTCTGGCAGTATCGTGATTGAAGTGAGTGATGACGGTGGCGGATTAAATCGAGACAATATTTTATCCAAAGCTATTTCGAAGGGACTCGTAGCACCAGACGCTTTATTGAGTGACAAAGAGATTTACGGCTTGATTTTCGAAGCCGGATTCTCCACCGCAGAGCAAGTCTCCAATGTGTCCGGTCGTGGGGTTGGTATGGATGTCGTGAAAAGAAACGTCAGCGCATTGCGCGGGAACATCGAGATAGATAGTGAAAGTGGTGTCGGTGCCACCATGCGCATACGAATGCCATTAACTCTGGCAATTATTGATGGTTTTTTGGTTGGTGTTGGTGCGTCTTCTTTCGTTGTGCCTCTTGACTGCGTTATTGAATGCTTAGAATTACCTAAAGATTGTGATGATCGAGATTATATGGATCTTCGTGGCGAGGTACTGCCATTTATCCGGATTCGCCATCTTTTCGATATCGAAGGTGAACTGCCACGTCGTCAAAATGTCGTCGTGGTGGCTTACGGTGATAATAAAGCTGGTTTGGTCGTCGATCGATTGTTGGGCGAGTTTCAAACGGTGATCAAACCGCTAGGAAAATTATTCGTTAACCTAGAGGGAATTGGCGGGTCGACCATACTCGGCAGTGGTGAAGTAGCGTTGATCTTGAGTATTTCCGCTCTGTTGCAAGCCTATACAAGAGATAGTCATCAACAAAGTACGAGTCTGCCGTCGCCAGCGACAGGGTAGTTGTGGCTGAAGTGGTGATAACAAATTCTATTGATATTCAGATGACGAGTGAGCTCAAGTTCTACAACAAGGAGAATATGCGTGAAACAAGAAACCATACGATTAGTCCAAGACTCTTGGAGAGAAGTCGCCAAGATCGCCCCGCAAGCTGCCGAACTTTTTTATAATAATTTGTTTGAGGCCGATCCCAGCTTGCGACGCTTGTTCAAAGGCGATATGCAGGCGCAAGGCAAAAAACTCATGCAAATGATAGGCGCAGCGGTAGGCAAGCTCAATGACTTAGACAGTCTAGTGCCTATCTTGCAATCGTTAGGGCAAAGGCATGTGGCCTATGGGGTCAGCAATGCGCATTATCAGACCGTTGGGGCAGCCTTATTAAAAACCTTAGAGCAAGGCTTGGGTGCAGGCTTCACCCCAGCAGTCAAGACAGCATGGACTGAGGTTTATGGTGTCATGTCAAACACCATGATCCAAGCCGCGACATCATATTCTTCACATTCGTCAAATACATCACACAGGAGTAATGCAATGAGTCAGAAGACCCCCTCTTTTCTTTCGAAAATCTTTAGTGGTGAACAGTTGGAACAACAACAAGAAGAAATAAACCGCTTGCAGCGACAAGTCGCCGAACGCGATGCCCAGCTCGCAGATTGTCGTGAGCAATCGCAAGCCGCGCGTGCTGAACTACATACGGTCTCCATGCTCAAAAATGCATTGGAGGTAGTGACTGGCAACGTCATGATTGCGGACGCTAACAACAATGTAGTCTTCATGAACAAGTCGGTCGACAATATGCTCTCGAATGCAGAAAATGATATTCGCAAAGATTTGCCGCACTTTGCTACTAGCAAAGTCATGGGCGCGAATATTGATATTTTCCACAAAAATCCGGCACATCAACGCGACATGCTGGCCAGATTGCGTGAGACCTACCGTACCCAAATCGAGGTCGGAGGACGCATTTTTGGTCTGGTGGCGACACCCATTATGGATAAGTCTGGCGCGCGGCAAGGCACCGTCGTCGAGTGGGCAGATAAAACGCTAGAAGTAGCCGCTCGCGACGCAGAACTAAAAGCCGCCGCAGAAAATACCCGTATCAAAAATGCGCTCGACAAGTGCAGCACCAACGTTATGATCGCCGACGACCTTAACAACATCATCTACATGAACGAGACCGTCGCTAGCATGATGCAAGGCAACGAAAACGAATTGCGGAAAATCCTACCGAATTTTAATGCTCGCAAACTGATCGGAGAAAACATTGATGTGTTCCACAAAAAACCATCCCACCAACGGAGTATGTTGTCGGCATTGACCACCACCTACAAGACCCAAATTCAAGTCGGTACCCTGACTTTTGGATTGATCGCGAATCCGATTGTCGATGTAGCCGGTAAACGGGTTGGCACGGTTGTTGAATGGTCTGACCGCACCCTAGAAATTGCCGCTCGTGACGCTGAGCTTAGGGCTGCAGCCGAAAATACACGCATCAAAAACGCATTAGATAAATGCAGTACCAACGTCATGATAGCTGATGCCAGCAACCACATCATTTACATGAATGAAACGGTAGCGGCCATGATGCAGGGTAATGAAAATGAGCTGCGCAAGAGCTTGCCTAACTTCAATGCACGCAAACTCATCGGTGAGAACATCGATGTGTTTCACAAAAATCCAGCACACCAACGAGGCATGTTGTCTGCACTGAGTAGCACTTATAAAACGCAAATTCAGGTAGGAAGCCTTGTTTTCGGATTGATTGCTAATCCGATTACTGACGCCGATGGAAAACGGGTCGGTACGGTCGTAGAGTGGGCCGACAAGACCCAAGAAATCGCCGCCCGCGAAGCTGAACTCAAAGCAGCAGCAGAAAATACCCGTATCAAAAACGCGTTAGACAAGTGCACTACTAACGTGATGATCGCCGATGCGGGCAACCATATCATCTACATGAACGAGACCGTCTCAGCGATGATGCAGCGTAATGAGGCCGAGTTGCGCAAGAGCTTGCCTAACTTTAATTCACGCCAACTGATCGGTGAGAATATTGACGTTTTCCACAAAAATCCCGCGCATCAACGTGGCATGTTGGCAGCCTTAAAAACGACTTACCGGACTCAAATCCAAGTTGGCAATCTGTACTTTGGTTTAATTGCCAATCCTATCATTGATGTTAAGGGCGAGCGGGTTGGTACCGTGGTGGAATGGGCCGATCGCACCGCGGAAGTCATCGTCGAAAAAGAAGTCGGTAATATTGTTGAAGGCGCGGTGATGGGTAACTTTACTACCCGTATCAATGAGGAAGGTAAGAGCGGATTCTTTGCCAAACTCAGTGGCGATATCAATCGTCTCATGGACACAAGTGAAACCGGCCTCAATGAAGTGTTGCGCGTATTGGCTGCCTTAGCACAAGGTGATTTGACCCAGACCATAGACAAAGAGTATTCAGGAACATTTGGTGAGCTCAAAACCGCCAGCAATGAAACGGTCGATAAGCTTGCCAGTATCGTGACGGATGTGATCAATGCCACTGACGCTTTATCTAACGCATCAGAACAAGTCAGCGCGACCTCCCAAGCCCTGTCGCAAGCGGCCAGTGAACAAGCAGCCAGCGTAGAAGAAACCAGCGCCAGCATCGAACAGATGGCAGCCGGTATTAATCAAAATGCGGAAAACGCCAAAGTCACAGATGGCATCGCGGGCAAGGCCTCCAAGGAAGCGATCGAAGGTGGTGAAGCGGTTAAAAAGACGGTCTCCGCGATGAAAGAGATCGCCTCCAAAATCGGCATTATTGATGACATCGCCTATCAAACCAACATGCTGGCATTGAATGCAGCGATCGAAGCGGCGCGTGCCGGTGAACACGGTAAGGGCTTTGCTGTGGTCGCGGCAGAGGTTCGTAAGTTGGCAGAACGCAGTCAAATTGCTGCCAAAGAGATCGGTGACCTCGCCAGTGGCAGCGTCAAAATGGCCGAGCGTGCAGGCGACCTGATTGACGAAATCGTGCCGGGCATTGGACGCACTTCCGATTTGGTGCAGGAAATTGCGGCGGCATCGCAAGAGCAGTCTGCCGGTGTTGGACAGATTAATACCGCGATGAACCAAATGAATCAAATTACCCAGACGAATGCGTCGTCCAGTGAAGAGTTGGCCGCGACTGCCGAAGAAATGACCAGTCAGGCAGAGCAACTATTAGAGCTGGTTAGTTTCTTTCAGCTGGAACAAAATAATAGGAGTAAGCCGCGTCAACCAGCGTTCGAAAGTAAGGCAGAAAAACGCAGCGCAGGCACGTCGAAGAAAAGTAAGAATGTGACAGCTTCCGCTGTTGATAATTCGAAGTTCGAGCGATTCTAGGTGACTACCATGCAAGCTAATCTACAAGCTACAAGAAAAGACAGCCCGACTGGACTCGTTCTCGCTGACAGTAAGCCGCGATCAGGAACGGGGCAGTATCTAACCTTTCTGTTAAGTGGGGAAGTGTATGCCTTGGGCATCTTAAACATCAAGGAAATCATTCAGTATGGCGATCTGACTGAAGTGCCAATGATGCCAAGCTTTATTCGTGGCGTGATCAATTTGCGCGGTAAAGTCGTGCCGGTGATTGATTTAGCTGTGCGCTTTGGTAAGGTAGAAACTGCGGTGTCGCGTCGTACCAGCATCATCATTATTGAGATGACGCAAACGGATTTGGCAGATCAGTTTGAAACTCAAAGCCTGGGAATCATGGTCGATGCTGTCAATGAGGTCATCGATATCGCTGTTACAGATATTGAGCCTCCTCCGACTTTTGGGGCAAAGTTGCGACCCGACTTTATCAGTGGCATGGCGAAACACTCGGGTCGCTTTATCATTTTGTTGAATTTGGAGTCGGTTCTGTCGATTCAAGAGTTGTCGTCGATTGGTCAGTCGGTGCACTCGATGGGTGTTGAGTCAGTGATCGCTGGTGAATGAAGTCGTCACTTAATCAGATTTAGTAAGCGCGATACTCATACGGAATTTTGGTGGCTATGTTGGAAAATTCTACAAAATTGTTCTCGGAACCCTTGGTGAAACCAAGAATCTTGATCGTGGAGGACGAAGCTATCGTCGCCCGCGACATCCGGGTGCAATTGGAGGAGTTGGGTTATGAGCCAATTGGGATCGCAACGCACGCGGAACAGGCGATATCTCTTGCGGGGGCGTTGCGACCCAATCTGATTTTGATGGACATCCAATTGTCGGGAGAGGGCGATGGTATTTATGCTGCGCAGGAGATTCGTCGACTCTTTGGGCTGCCAGTCGTCTTCGTGACGTCGTTTACCGCTGATGAAGTCTTGCAGCGGGCGAAACTGATAGAGCCGTATGGTTACGTATTAAAACCCTTTACGCAAAGAGATTTGCGGACTGTCATTGAGATGGCATTGTTTAAATTTAATGCCGATCTCAAGCAGCAGGAGGCCGCCCTACATACGCAAGCCATACTGGACAATATGGTTGATGGCGTCATCACCATCAATGCACGCGGGCAGATGGAATCGTTTAACCAAGCCGCCGCCCAGATTTTTGGCTATAGCGCCGATGAGGCGATTGGTCAAAATGTTTCTCTCCTGATGCCACCGCAAGATAAGCTGCAGCATGACAGTTATCTTGATCACTATCACACGACCGGCGAGGCCAGAATGTTGGGCTTGCCACGTGAGGTCGAAGGACAAAGAAAAGACGGTAGTGTCTTTCCTATGAGTTTGGCGGTATCGCAGATCACGCGTGGAGGGATGTCGGTTTATATTGGTTTGATTCGCGATTTGACTCTACACCACCTGAATATGGAGGAGATCCGACGCTTAGCGTTTTATGATCCTCTGACCCAATTGCCAAACCGCCGTTTATTGATCGATCGACTCAATCAAGCCATGATCAATTCGAGCCGGACTGAGCAGCACGGTGCACTGATGTTTCTCGATTTAGATCACTTTAAATTGCTCAATGACCGACTAGGTCATCAATTTGGTGATCAATTGCTGCAGCAAGTGGCGACTCGTCTCACGGACTGTGCGAGAGAGGGTGATACTGTCGCTCGTATCGGTGGGGATGAATTTGTGATTTTGATGGAGTCGCTCAGTAGTCGTGATTATGAGGCTGCAACCGAAGCGAAGATTGTTGCTAGTTCGATTTTGTCAGCATTAAGCCAACCCTACCATTTAAACGAACATGTATATCACAGCACACCAAGCATTGGGATCGTCTTATTCATGCAAGATGTGGAAGGGATAGACGAAATCTTCAAGAAAGCCGATGTGGCAATGTATCAGGCGAAGAGCGCTGGTCGCAACGGCATACGGTTCTTTGATCCCAAGATGCAGGAGACCGCGACCGCTTATATGGAGCTGGAGAATGATTTGCGTAGTGGTATCGCAAACCAGGAATTTTTACTCCATTACCAGATACAGGTGAAGGAGGGGCTAAAACACAAGGACACACCGATCGTCACTGGTGTGGAAGCCCTAGTGCGTTGGCAGCATCCAAAGAAAGGTATGGTCTCGCCCGCGAATTTTATTCCGATTGCGGAGAGTAGCGGCTTGATTTTACCCATTGGACAATGGGTGCTGGAGACAGCTTGCAAGCAGCTAGTCGCTTGGAACAATACGCCAGACAAAGCGGAATGGAGTATCGCTGTCAATGTCAGCGCCCTGCAATTTGCGCAAGTGGATTTTGTTACGCAAGTGGAGCAAGCCTTGGTCAACACGGGAGCCAATCCAAAGTTACTGAAGTTAGAATTGACGGAAAGTATGTTGGCGACCAATGTCGATGAAATTATCGTGAAAATGAATGCGCTACGCGCGCATGGTGTTAGTTTTTCTTTAGATGATTTTGGTACTGGCTATTCATCCTTAAATTACCTGAAACGACTGCCGCTCTCTCAGTTGAAAATTGACCAGTCGTTTGTCCGCGATATTTTGACTGACCCCAGCGATGCGGTGATCGCGCATACGATTGTCGCTTTGGCACATAGCCTGGGATTAAGAGTGATAGCCGAAGGTGTGGAGACGCAAGCACAACGTGATGCGCTGGCGGAAATGGGCTGTAATGCTTATCAGGGCTATTTGTTTGGCCGTCCTATGCCAGCGATGAAGTTGGTTCAAGGAGAATGATATGACGAATACCCAGATGATCGAACACATCTCGGATGACACACTCTCTATCTGCCTGAGCATGTCGGGGAATGCATTATGAATGCACTCTTTGATAGATATCTTTCCCGTCTTGGTTGGTATTCCATCAGTACGCGGATTACCTTGATCACTCTGCTTGTGTGCCTCGTCGGCGGGGGCGTGTTGGCGCTTGGTGGTCTGCGTTTTCTTGCGGTTGAACTTGAAGAAAAATTGGGTTCACAACAGCTTTCTTCAGCAACATTGATCGCGGCGCAAGTCGATAGTCAGCTCAATACGCTATCGAAACATCTTGAAGGCGTGTCGGCCGAAATAGGTGAAATCGGCTTGGATCAGACCGCCGCCATTCAATCGTATTTAAATGGCAATCCCCATCTTCTCGCCCTATTTGGTGCCGGTGTAGTTGTGATCAGTGCGGATCATCAGTTGCTTGCATCAATACAAAAAGACGGTCAAAAGGGGTTGCCAGTTCAGATTGTGCAGCGTATGCCATCGGTATTGAATCGGACGCTTGACAAAGTGCTTGATCCATTTGTCGATGCGCAATCTGGCATGATGATGACCGCGATCGTCATCCCCATTTATAGTAAAGATGGCCGTGTTATTGGCGCTTTGGCGGGTCTGATTAAACTTGATGCGCCTAGTCTGTTTGACTACTTTTCGAACATGCATTATGGGCAAACCGGCTACTATGCCTTGGTTGCACCAAAGTCACGACGCATTATCGCTACGACCGACCCAAAAAGAAGAATGGAGCAATTGCCCGCTTTGGGAGTGAATCCAGCAATTGATCAATTTATTGACGGTGTAGAAGGCTCTCGTCAGGTTATGAACCCTAAAGGTGAGATGGTGTTGAGCTCGGTTAAGCGAGTCCATACCTCCGGCTGGTTAATCGTCGTTTCGATGCCAATTGCAGAAGCCTTCTCTATCATCGGCCAGATCAAAGAACGTGTTTTTTTCTACAGTGCCCTATTTGCCCTGATCATGGGTTCTCTCATGGTATGGGTGATACGCAAACAACTAAAACCCTTGGCGCTTGCTAATGAAGCGGTGATCGCTCAATCGCAGCATATCAACCCTAACATAGAAATACCGGTAACCAGTCAAGATGAAATCGGCAAGTTAGTGAGCGATTTTAACCACTTACTGGCAGCATTGCGTGAGCGAGATACCGCTTTGGCATGGAGCGAAAAACGATTTCGCGCCATTTTTGATGCTGAGCCGGAATGCGTCAAATTGGTGAATGCCAATGGCAAACTGCTCGACATGAATGCTGCTGGACTCGGCATGCTGGAAGCCGAATCGGTGGACCAAGTGAGGGAACTTGGTTTGTCAGTATTTATCGTCGAAGAACACCGCGTAAAGTTCGTAACATTATTTAATGATGTGATCCAAGGTAAGTCGGGATCTTTGGTCTTTGAAGCGCAAGGATTGCAAGGTTCCCGGCGCTGGTTAGAAAGTCATGCGATCCCTTTTCAGAATCCTCAAGATGGCGAGAATATGATGTTGGCGGTGACTCGCGATATTACCCAACAAAAGCAGGCACAGATGGCTTTGCTAGAGAGCGAATACCGATGGAAATTTGCAATCGAAGGCAGTGGTGATGGTCTATGGGATTGGAACATTAAGAATAACACCGTGTATTTCAGTCGTCGTTGGAAAGAGATGCTAGGTTTTGCTGATGAAGAGGTTGGAAATACTCTCGAAGAGTGGTCGAGTCGGGTTCATCCCGAAGACATGAAAGTGCTGATGCATGATGTCAATGTTCATCTCGATGGCGCTACGCCTCTATATAGAAATATCCATAGGGTTTTGTGTAAGAGTGGAACCTGGAAGTGGATATTAGACCGTGGTGTCGTGGTTGAGCGTGACGACAATGGTAAAGCAATTCGCATGATAGGAACGCATGCCGATATCTCGGAACAACGTTCTACGCAAGAGGCGCTTCAGACATCGTTGAAGGAGAAAGTCGGCTTACTTAATGAAGTACATCATCGCGTTAAAAACAACTTGCAAGTGATTACCAGCTTGTTACGACTGGAGTCTGGACGTAGCGATAATAGTGAGACTAAAAATGTTCTCAATGATATGCAGTCACGCATCCGCTCGATGGCATTACTGCATGAGTCACTCTATCGTTCGGGGATTTTTGCGTCCGCTGATTTAGGCGCTTACTTAAGAGAGCTTGCCACCCATACTTTTCGCGCCCATGTCAAAAACGCCGCGATCCACTTACATTTGGAATTGCAGTCGGTCACCGTCAGCATGGATCAGGCCACGCCATGTGGTTTGATGGTCAATGAATTGATTTCCAATAGTCTTAAGCATGCTTTTTCGGGACGGTCGGAAGGAGAAATTCGCCTCACGCTGCAACACGTTGGCGTCGATGGACAAGTTCGATTGTGCGTTAGTGATAATGGTCAGGGTATGCCTGATGATTTGGAGACGCGCTGTGAACGATCATTAGGCTTGCGATTGGTCACGGATCTTGCTCATCAAATGCAGGGTAAATTGGAAACCTCATACCAGCCAAACACTGAATTTACAGTGGTATTTGTTCCCGATGTGCCACAAGCATTGAGGACTACTACGCCCGACTCGACGGCGGGAAAAAGAGAGTTGGTATGAACATAGTGAATTGGCGGAGTCTATCTACCCGTTTGATTTTGACCTCGATGATCGTTATCGTTTCTTCCATTTCGGGAGTCGCGATGTATGTGAAAACTATTGTGCAGGCTGACATGCTGCGTTCCTTGGAGGAGCAGCAATTCTCTACTTTGACCGCGCTCGCAGCACAGATGGATGATGCGATTAAATTTCGTTCCCAATCGATAGAAAAGGTCGCTGCAGCGATCACAGTAGAGATGCTGCAAGATCAAAAAAAAATGCAGGAATATTTAGACTCGTCAGTGGTGCTTGACGTGATTTTTAATGGAGGTGCATTCACGACGACATCCGATGGCATGGTAAACGCTTCAATACCCAAGTCTCTAAAACGTATTGGTATCAGTTACGCAGATAGGGATTATTTTTCGGCTGCCATGCAGGGCAAATCATTGATTAGTAAACCGGTCGTGGGTAAAGTTCTGGGTACACCAGTTTTTGTGATGGCAACCCCGATTCGTGATGCTCAGGGTAAAGTTATCGGTGTATTGGGCGGCGTCACCAACCTCGCATGGTCGAGTTTTCTCGACCCGATTTCAAACAGTAAGTACGGAAAATCTGGTGGCTACACGTTAATCGCTCCCGCGCATCAGCTGGCGATTACATCCACTGACAAACGCCGAATTATGAGCACTACCGATAGCGGTAATCCTTTATTTTTGCGCTACTTGCAAGGCCACGAGGGTTCTGGCGTGCTGGTCGATCAGTTTGGCATCGAAATGCTAAGTTCTTCCAAGCGCATCCCTACCGCAAATTGGAGTTTGATGGCGGAACTTCCAACCAAGGAAGCTTTTTCCTCAATAAAGTTGATGAAAGAGCGGACGATGTGGGCTGCCATCTTGTTGAGCTTTATGGTGTCTGGATTGGTCTTCGTGATTATTCGACGTCAACTCAAACCCATGTTGGACGCAACCAGAACGCTCGCGAGTCTGCGCTTAGAAGATGGATTTCCAGACGCTTTGGTTCAAACCAAAGATGATGAGATAGGCGCCTTAATAGGTGGTTTTAATCGACTCTTGCTCACACTGCGAGAGCGCGATGCGAGTTTGCGTGTTAGTGAAGAAAATTTATCCATCACTCTCGAATCCATAGGAGACGCGGTGATTGCCACGGATGCTCAGGGCAATATTACGCGCATGAATAAGACGGCCTGTCGATTAACTGGCTGGACTTTAAGCGATGCGCAAGGGCTATCCTTGAACACCGTGTTTAGTATTATTAATGCCCAAACCCGTCTGTCGTGCGCTAATCCTGTGCAACTAGTGATGGAACACGGCAAGGTGGTTGGCTTGGCGAATCACACTGCCTTGCTATCACGTGATGGTAATGAATATCAAATCGCCGATAGTGCTGCGCCTATCCTCGATAGCAATGGCATGATCGTTGGCGTCGTGCTGGTGTTTAGTGATGTCACCGCCCAATATCAAATCCAGGAAGACTTGCAAAGAACAGGGGAGATGCTACGTCAAACCGGTGAGCTGGCAAAAATCGGTGGTTGGCAATTGGACTTACTCACCAAAGAGCTAACTTGGACGCCAGAAACTTTCCGTATTGCCGAGGTGACACCACCTAACGAACCCCCGCTTGAAGAGGGAATTAATTTATTTGCGCCAGAGGCGCAACCCGTCATCACTGAGGCCATCGAAATGACGATGACGACTGGTGAGCCTTATGATTTGGCATTGCCCATTATCACATCCAAGGGAACACGTAAGTGGGTGCGAACCCAGGGCTTCGCCGTTCGGGATGGCGACCACATTGTCAAGCTACGCGGCACCTTTCAAGACATCACAGGGCGCTATGTAGCAGAGATTAAATTGCGTGAAATTGAACATCGTTTTCGTGATTTAGTCGAATCCACCGATGGCATCGTGTGGGAGGCGGACGCGACCACATTTGCATTTAATTCCGTGAGTAATAACGCGGAACGTATGCTGGGTTTTCCTGTGAGTGATTGGCTGGTGCCGGGATTTTGGGTAAGTCGTATCTATGAGGAGGATCGGGAATATGCGGTCAATTTCTGCGCTGGCTGTACTGGACGCTTAGAGGATCACGATTTTGAGTATCGCTTTGTGGCGCAAGACGGAAGTCTGATTTGGTTGCGAGATATCGTGAAGGTGGTGGCAGAAGAGGGCAAGCCAAAATGGCTGCGCGGTCTGATGATCAACATCACAGCGAAAAAGGAAGAACAGGACATACTTAGAGATACTTTGCGTGAAAAAACCTCTTTACTAAATGAAGTTCACCACCGAGTGAAAAACAATCTACAGGTCATCACTAGCCTGCTTCGTTTGGAGTCGAGTCGTAGCAATCAGGAGAACACGAAGGCGGTTCTGAATGATATGCAGGGTCGGATACGATCGATGGCCTTGTTGCATGAAACCTTATATCGCTCTGGTATTTTTGCCTCAGCCGACTTGGCGCATTATCTCAAAGAGTTAGCGACACAGGCTTTTCGTTCTCATATCAATTCGAATGGCGCTACGGTCAGGTTGGAATTGGATCTGCATTCGGTCAGTGTGAGCATGGATCAAGCGACGCCATGTGGCCTGATCGTGAATGAGCTCATCTCCAATTGTTTGAAGCATGCGTTTGCCGATGGACGCAGTGGCGTGGTGAAAGTCAGTTTGATGCCACTAGCGGCAAGCAAGTCTATCAACATGATCGTGTCTGATGACGGTGTCGGGTTGCCTAGCGATTTTGATCAACGTCGAGAGCTGTCTTTGGGTTTGCAACTAGTCGATGATCTGGTGCGTCAAATCGGTGGGACATTGCGTATTGAGAGCGGTGTTGGATCTCAGTTTTCTTTTTGCTTTACTTGTGATGTATAAGATAGCCAATGAGCTGTGCAGTCAACAATGTGGTTAATTAGTCATAGAAAGATGGCGATGATAAACATGGATGTGAACGTCAATAAAGTGAAGAATAAGCGCATCTTATTGGTCGATGATGATCAGGACCTTTGCAATTTCATTGGCCTTCAGTTAGCGCATTTTGGGTATGACTTGGTCGCTACAGCGGATCGTGGTGAAGACGCTGTATTAATCGCCAGCCGACTGCAGCCGGATCTGATTATTATGGACATTCATCTTAATGGCGAGATGGACGGGATTGCCGCTGCTAATGCGATTCACGCGGTTTCTGATATTCCTATCGTGTTCCTAACTGCCTTCTGTTCGGATGATTTGCTGCGTCGGGCAAAAAAACCTGACTCTTTCGCGTATGTATTGAAACCTGTCAATGAACGTGAATTGCGCGTTGTGATAGAAATGACGCTCTATAAATATGAAGTACAAGCCAAGCTAAAACGCAGTGAAAATTTTAGTCGGGCTATTCTCAATTCTGTGAGCGCCGAGATTGCTGTCATTGATGCTGATGGGGTAATCATTGCCGTCAATCGTGCCTGGAAAGATTATGCTCGTAGTGAGTCTTTTTCAGGCTGCACTGAAGAATTGACGGATGCAGCTTATGGCGTCGGCATGAATTATCTCAGTGTCTGTCCGTCGGAAAGAGGCGATGATGTCAGCACCGATAACCATGTACGCAAGGGTATATTGTCGGTTTTAGACCGTAGCTTGCCAAGCTTTGATCTGGAATATCCTTGCCATTCACCGCAAAAAAAACGCTGGTTTCACATGAGCGTGACGCCATTTGA
>JAYVHZ010000622.1:0-4726 GCA_043770645.1 Undibacterium sp.
CAAAGATCTCAGCTCAAGCATCACAACAGAAGCCTTATTGATCGCCAACCCTGAATTTATTTTCAATAGTGGCAAAGACAATCGGTCGCTTGTTAAAGACTGGGCGCACTTCCCCAATATAAATGCCGTCAAGAAACAAAACCTATACAGCATACCTGGCGACTGGCTTCACCGGGCGGGTCCTCGAGTTTTAGATGCAACGGAGCTCTTATGCAAAAATATTACCGAAGCACGTAAAAAGCTCAACTCACCAGCAACCACATCCAAATAAAAACGCCATTGAGATACGACTACCTCAATGGCGAGATGATCTAATTCATCTAACACTCGCTTTCAGCAAGAGTATTCGCTCAATGCAAAGGGTATGAGCGATATTCACCATCTTCGTCATCATCATCAAGATGGGCACCGGCTCCATGCACATGACCGTGAGCTATTTCCTCAGCAGTAGCGTCACGTACCTCAGTCACATGCAAAGCAAAGCGTAAAGCGATTCCCGCAAGAGGATGATTGCCATCTAACACTACTTTATCTTCAGCAATTTCGGTCACCGTAAAAATCAGACTTTCACCATCTTCGTCATCATCTGGTGTTCCCTCGAACTGCATTCCAACCTCTATCGGCGACGGCAAGCGACTACGCTCCTCCATTTTCACCAAATCCGCGTCGTACTCGCCAAAAGCGTCTTCAGGCTCTACCTGTATCGTTTCATTGAATCCGACTTCCTTCCCCTCTAAAGCCTCTTCAATCTTTGGCAAAGTGTTCTCGTAGCCACCGTGTAGATAAACCATAGGCTCTTGTCCTTGTTCAATCAGATTACCAAGGGTATCTGACAAACTATACTCAACAGTTACCACGGTATTTTTGGCAATTTTCATACTATTTCCTTAAAAATTTCAGTTCTTTTGTGCTTCATCATGCATTATACCTTCCTCAATGCGCAGCTATGATTTATCCTGCCTGAACTTTTTACATCTACCAGATCTTTAAGCATCATGAAAAAAAAATCGCCTGCGCTCACCTTACTTGGCAACATCACGCCAGAAGAATTCTTTACGACTTACTGGCAGAAGAAGCCTCTCTTGATTCGACAAGCCATTCCTAATTTCAAGCCTTTATTCAGCGCAGACGAACTTTTCGAAATGGCCAGTCGTGACGATGTCGAGTCACGTCTAATCTGCTTCTTTAAGCAACACTGGGAAATGACGAATGGTCCTTTCGACAAATTGCCAGTTAGAGAGAAAAAAGATTGGACACTCTTGGTTCAAGGTGTGAATTTACACCAACAAAAAGCGGATGAATTATTGCGCCAATTCCGTTTTGCACCTGACGCTCGCCTAGACGACTTAATGATCAGCTATGCACGTGAAGGTGGTGGTGTTGGGCCACACTTTGACTCCTATGACGTATTCCTTTTACAAGCGCATGGGCAACGTCGATGGCAGATCAGCGCACAGGAGGATTTATCTTTGATCGAGGGCATGCCCCTAAAGATCTTACGTAACTTTAAAATGGAGCAAGAATTTATTTTAGAGCCCGGTGACATGCTGTATCTGCCACCACACTATGCCCATGACGGCGTTGCACTCGGCGAGTGCATGACGTACTCAATTGGCTTTCGCGCCCCTTCCTTTCAGGAACTGGGTGAAGGGTACTTACAATTCATGGTCGACACCATAGAATTACCCGGACGTTATGCAGATCCTGATCTACAAGCGCGCCAACATCCGGCTGAAATTGATCAATCGATGGTCGATATGGTCATTGCTGAGCTCAGCAAAATAAGCCTAAACAAAGAAGACATGACAATCTTTCTTGGAGAGCATTTGACAGAGCCGAAATCAAGTGTTTTTTTCGACTCCCCAGAAAAGCCATTGACACCTAAAAAATTTACACAAGCGGCCTTGAAGCATGGAGTGAAACTGTCACTCAAAACACAAATGCTGTATCAAGCAAAACAAGTATTTATCAACGGCGAATCGTTCACCGTCGGAAAAACCGACCAGCAGATCTTGAGCCAGCTAGCAAATCAACGCAACTTATCGCCTGAAGAGCTTTTAAAAGCCTCTGAGGATGTATTAGAGGCTTTTTGTATTTGGTATGAGGATGGCTGGTTAGAATTAAGCAAAACTTGAGTTTTTTTACGATAAAAAATTGCGTTTTTCACGACAATTTTGGGCTTTTAGCCAATCAACGACACTGAAGAAACTAATTTCGGACGAATTCGTTAAATTAGTTCATTTTTTTTGAAAAAAGTGCACAGAAGTATATTCGATTGACAGAAAAATCATTATAATTCGCGGTTAGGAAAGTTTCGAAGGATTTGCAAGGTCTTTTTGATTTTTGTGCCGACGGCTTAGCCTATTGAGCGATAATTACCGGTAATTATTCATCGCAAGTTTGTTGTTTTTTAGATCTATTTTTTTGAAAGTAAAGACATGAAAAAATCACTTTTGCTCGTTTCTATGTTGGCAGTAGCTTTGGTAGCATGCAACAAACCAGCTGAAACTCCAGCTTCTACTCCAGCGGTTGAAGCAGCACCAGCATCTACACCAGCATCTGCACCAGCAGCTGAAGCAGCACCAGCATCTGTACCTCCAGCAGCTGAAGCAGCACCAGCATCTAAGTAATTTTTATTACTTTTAAAAAAAAGCCGGTCATTGACCGGCTTTTTTTACGTTTCAGGCTTAAAAAATTTTGTGAAATTTAGATTCTAAGTAGCACCATCAAAGCGAACAAAACAATAGACGTAAAAAAAGCGGATCAAAATCCGCTTTCTTTAAATTCACTACTGATTACTTTAACTGTTCGTTCAGAACTTTTAAAATCTTACTTGCTACTGGTGAAGCAGAAACTTTGCCGTCTTCACCATGTACGGTGACGCGACTCAACTCGCCGGCATCACGCACCAAGATCCGATATTTCTCGCCATCTTTTGCTGCATCACTAGAACCCCATGAGAACAAGCGTGCGAAGAAGCCTTGGCTAGCACCTTTTGTCTTTGCATCAATGTCCTGATCGATATAACGCACGAAATAAATGCCTTTTGAACGATCTCTATCTTCAATCGTAAAGCCTATGCGATCCAACGCCAAACCAACTCGACGCCATGAACGATCAAATCCCTCATCCGTTTCCAAGTAATTTAAGTCGTTTAAGCTAAGCAACTTGGAACGTGGAGCACCTGTCGAAACGGCACCAGCATCTGCAACATTTGCCGCTGTCGATACTACCGCTTTGGCCTTCGCTTCATCCGCGCCGAGACGCAGCATCAGTCTAGACAAGAACTCTGCCTCTAAGCCAGCGTCGTTCGCACGTGAGGTCCAAGCTGTACTACTTTTATCACTCCCAGTTAACACCTCCTGTGCGCCACGGTGACTAACGTAGACCTCGACTTCACCAGTTGTACCACGTTCAACTCGGGTACGAAACTTGTCGCGCTCACCCGTTGAATACAAACCATCAAACACTTTACCGATCGTCGAACGGATAAGGTCTTGTGGAATTTTTCCACGATTTTCGGCCCAATCTGTTTCCATTACGCCGGTCGCTTCATTTTCAACATTGATCAGGAACCCCTGCTCTTGCCAAAAATCTTTCAACTGAGGCCACAAAATTTCAGGACTTAATTTCAACACTAAGTAGCGCTGCGTTCCGTTGCGTTCGATACGCATATCTTTCAATTGATTTGGTGCAACGACACCGTTAGCTGTCGCCACCGCACCGCCTGCACGCTTCGCCGCATACGATGAAGCGGTTGCACTACCTTGATCGGCATCTGGAATTGAAAAACGACTATCGCGACGAATCTGCGTTAAATCTGGCGGGACCTCCAAAGATGTGACTTTAGCCTTACTCGCACTCTTATAGTCAATACGATTTGATTCTGCAATATTTCCTACGAAACTACAACCTGTAGAAAAACCAGCCAATCCAATTACGCCAGCCAATGCCAAAGCACGAACCATCTTTTTATTAGCAACAACGCTTTTTGCCATGTGAAAATCCCTACAAATTGTAATCAATTAAATATGCATGAAAGCACGAGTGCTGGTCTCCAGCCATGAATTAGCCATGCGCACTCGTCAAAAATTCTTATTGCAATACACCTGCTTCACTTAAAGCGGAACGAACAATATCATGATATTGGCTAGAAAGGCTAACCAAAGGCAAACGAATTCCAGCTGGCATCAAGCCCATTTCCGCTAGAGCCCACTTCACTGGCACGGGATTTGGCTCAACGAATAACTTAGCATGCAAGGGAATCAAACGATTGTTAATCTTAACTGCTTTGGCGATTTCGCCTTTCATCGCGGCAGCGCATAACTCATGCATAGCACGCGGTGCAACGTTGGCTGTGACTGAAATATTACCTTTACCACCACAAAACATCAAAGCCATCGCGGTTGGATCATCACCTGAATATACTGCAAACGATGCCGGCACCATACGCAACAATTCCAAATCACGACCCACGTTACCGCTAGCTTCTTTGATGCCGATAATGCCAGGCACTTGTGCCAAGCGAACAATGGTTTCATTTGACATATCTGCCACGGTACGACCAGGTACGTTGTACAAAATAATAGGAATATCAACCGATTCAGCGATTTTCCTAAAATGCTGATACATACCTTCTTGGGTCGGGCGATTGTAATACGGCACTACCTGCAAAGAAGCATCAGCACCAGCTTCTTTGGCAAATTTAGTTAAGGCGATCGCTTCG
>JAYVHZ010000623.1:0-2464 GCA_043770645.1 Undibacterium sp.
TGTCAGCATGAAATAATCGACGGGCAGTAGTTTTGCTTGCTGTTGTTCGATCCAGCGCTGGGACTCATGGGCTTGGCAATGCGGGCAGGATCGGTGTCCACACGAATGCGGCAAATAGTTCGTTTTCCTTTCTTTTGCCTCAATTTTATTGGGATAAAGAGTCCGAATTTGAACACTCAGCGAACAGTTAGCGAACACTTATCGCGAAGAAATGGCGCAAAGCGGACACTTTTTGCTGTCTCCGTAAGTCGCTTTGACAGATGCTTATCGCCCTTCATGTACAATTTGATTTTGTTTTTCCACTTATCCGCGAGCAGAGTCAGCCATGCCCATCGAAATCGACACCGCACCACTTTCCGAGGCCATCATCGCCAGCGAACTGGCCAATGGAGCAAGCACATCATCCGGCACTCATCCACAACAATGTGCCAATTGCGGTGCTGCGGTTGACAAAGCGTACTGTCCAGAGTGCGGACAACACACGCATATTCATCATTCTCTTTTACATCTGCTGGAAGAATTACTTCACGGCCTGTTTCATTTCGACACCAAGGCGTGGCGCACCATTCCTGCCTTAATGTGGCGACCAGGGGAATTGACGCGCAACTACGTTATTGGACAGCGCACCCGATTCGTCTCGCCACTGGTCCTATTCCTATTTTTGATCTTTTTAATGTTTTTTGTATTTAGCTTTACCAGCGGCCAATTCCAAGGAAAACCATTGGTCGATGAAATTAACTCTGGTTTGCAGGAAACAATAAAAGAGCATAGTAACAATATAGAAAAGGCAGAACAGAAACTCTCTACTCTGGCTAAGGATGCGCCAAACCGTCCAGCTTTGGAAAAAATAATTATCAAAGAGAAGAAGGAAATCACCAGTATAGAAAGGATACTGAAAGCTACCGACGGCAAAGCAGGCAACGGTGCTAGTCCTTTTTCCGATAATTCACCAGAGAGCGTCAAGACAAATCTAGAAAAGAACGTTCCCGTTCTGGCCACTCCTCGTATCGTCAATGGCGTCAGTCACGCCCTGCAAAATCCCGATTTGGTCTTATATAAGTTTAAAAATACCGTTTCAAAATTTGCCTTTTTATTGGTCCCGATTTCGTTACCTTTTCTTTGGTTGCTGTTCGCGTTAAAGCGACGTCACAGCATGTTTGAACACGCTGTTTTTTCTTTGTATTCGCTGTCCTTCATGTCGATCTTGATGATGTTGTGCTCTATTCTTGCGTCGATAAATTGGTATGCTTTGTCGACGATGTTGCTAATCTTCGTCCCGCCTGTACACATCTTCCGACACCTGCGTGGCACCTACCAACTGGGCGTCATGGCGACCTTGTGGCGCACGATTGCACTTCTCTTTGTCGCCTTTATCTCGCTATTATTTTTTGCCTTGATCGCTCTACGTTTTAGTTTGTAGGGGCTGTTGACTTAGACTTACATCTGCCGGAACTGCTTCATAAAAGATTCGCTCACCGGCAGTTTATCTGCTTTGTCTCGCAGATAAATAAACATGGCGCCGTCCATGCGCTCGATACGATCAACCGATTGCAGATTGACGATGGTACTGCGATGAATCTGCGCGAATCGATCGGGTTCGAGTTGATCAATCAGATTTTTCAAGGTGAGGCGGATGATGGCTTCGCCAGTTTTTGTCACGACGCGCGTGTATTTGTCGCTAGCCCCGTAGGTACGAACCGCGAAGCGTTTCGTACAATCGCTGTTTAAATAACGGCTATGCTTGGCTTACCCATCGATACGGTCGAAACGCTTCGTGGTTCGACCCTTCGTTGAATTGTCCTTGACTCGTCGGATGTGGTTTGGAAATGCTTGATGGTGTTTCATACTATCGATGTCTCAATAACCGTTATGCTTGATTTACCCTTGATGCGGTCGAAACGCTACGTGGTGCTCAACCCAGTGCGTGTAAACATGGTGAAACATATTGAAGAATGGCATTGGAGTAGCTATCCGCTCATCAACCACAAGACACCCATCTCAAAAAGCAACAAAATAGCTAAAAATACTTTCTTATTATTTATTATTTAAATAAGCTAATCCCACGTCAGCTTTAAACTACAAAAACGGAGGTGGGATCATGCCAATGGCTCGTAAACAATATGTTTCCTTAGATGCGACACCGTATCACCACTGTATCGGACGTTGTGTGCGTCGTGCGTTTTTGTGGGGTAAGGATGATTTTTCCGGGCGGGATTTTTCGCATCGCAAAGCATGGGTGATTGAGCGTTTGGGTGAATTGTCACAAGTGTTTTCGATCTCGATTTGCGCCTATGCGATTATGTCGAATCACTACCACCTAGTGCTACACGTTGATCGTGAACGCACCGCCGCCATGTCTGATGTAGAAGTCGTAGAACGATGGCAGCGCTTGTTTTCTTTGCCTTTGCTCCTACAAAATTTTCTGAAAGGTGTCGCGCAAGACGCGGCTACAAGGCGTGTGGTT
>JAYVHZ010000624.1:0-5336 GCA_043770645.1 Undibacterium sp.
GGCGGCAAGTCCAGATATGACGAGGAGTTCATTCAATAGTGAAGGAAACATGCGGCCAGACGGCTGTAGTTGACCTTGCTGATCTTCTAAACGGCCGCCCGCAAGGCCAACATGTGGCATCAGCTCCATGTTGTCATAGGACGCTTGCAAAGCGCCAGGCTTGAGGAAAGCATCGGGGTTAAGGAGGACGATGTATTTACCCTGTGCCTTGGCAAAACCGACATTGTTTGCCGCGGCAAAACCAAGATTAATTTTGCTGCGAACTAAGGCAAAGTGCGGGAATTCTCGTTCGACCATGTCTGCTGATTGATCTTTTGAATGATTGTCGACGACGATGACTTCAGTCCTGATTCCTCGCGTTTCCTCATCGAGTTTTTGCAGGCACTTTTGTAGGATTCGGCAAGTATTAAAGGACACCACAATAATGGAGAGTTGTGGCCGTTCGATTTGTTCTGTTGTTGGATGGTGGTTCATTTTTGTTCTCCTGATGCAGCTTGATGCGCGGCTTCTCTGGCGGTACGCAGCCATGGGGCATTGCGACCGGAACTAATGATGGTTGCAGGTATTAGTGCAATCTTCCAGACCAGATAAAACGGTACATATAACAGTGTGACCAGATATTTGTGAGATAAACGACTTACCCATGCCGCTGCAAGAGTATGGAACGCGACGATTGCTAAACCTAGGATAGCGAGAAAAAATGGCCACTGCAAAGGGATGATGGACATCAGTAATAGCAGTAAGACGTGGTAAGAAATTGGGAGTAACAGTAGGTCTAACAGTGGTTCAAAGGCATTGCTTCGGCCACACAAAAGATCCACAAACAGACCCGGTGCATGTTGCATTAACATGCGGAGTCGGCCACCTTCCCAACGTGTACGTTGACTACGAGCAGCTAATTTTCCAGACGGCATTTCTGCACGCACTGTCGTATTGTCAGCAAATTTCACTCGAATATCATGCCAGATTAAGACCAAGTGATATTCGAGATCTTCGACAATCGAGCCAGCGGTATAGGGAATATTCTCGAGCACTTCTCTTCTGAGGGCAAAACCATTGCCGAACAAGCCTGCTGACCACCCCAAGGTGGCACGGCCACGCGGACGAAGTACATTGAATCCACTCAGCGCCAATTCCATTAAGCGCGTTCTGGGGGAACTATTGGGATTGAGTACCAGGTACCTTGATTGTACTGCCATCGTCCCGTTAATAAAGTGACCGCGTAGTGCGGTTAAAAAACCGGAATCCACTTCACTGTCAGCGTCGATAACGAGGAAGTAACGAAAGTCTTCTTTAAGTAGATGCCGAAATGCGAAGTCGAGTGCGAAGCCTTTTCCACGGCGCTGATGGTCTTCCCGTTGCAAGACACGAATGCCGTGTTCTGCAACGATCGACGCCGTATCGTCCTGGCAGTTATCGGCAATGACGATAATTTCTGCATCGCCGTCGCGCATGACTTCGGTCTGAAGATTGCGCAGTGTTCGGACAATTCCCGCGCCTTCATTGTGTGCAGGTACGACAATCGCAAATCGACCTTTAGCTAGTTCTTCTCGCCTTGCAGATGGCGTGAACAAGCCGGCACAAGTCAAAATAAGGAGTAACAGAGAGCCTGGTATGACAAGAATACTCAGCAGGATCGCGAGGGCTGACCAGACTTGGGCGTTATCGTTGATCATGAGAGTTCTCTTTGATATTGAATCGGTTTATCTGAATAGAAAAAATCAATTCGTTGCTTGGTGAGCGCTGCAGAACCCGCTCCAAAATAGTTTGAATTTAGCTCAGAGGATTGAAACCAAGGCAAACATGCTGTAGCTTCGGCGCAGCGTTTTATGTAGTCCGTTAGCGAGCCAATTTTTTTTGCAGGGACTCCGCCAACCACGCTATTGGCCTCCACATCTCTCGTTACAACAGCGCCTGCCGCGACGATTACATTTGATCCTATGGTGACGCCTGGCATGATGATCGCTTGATGTCCGATAAAGACATTGCTACCAATGTCGATTTTCCCCACCTTGTCGAGCCGAATTCCAGTCATCTTTTTTAACATATTGATGCTGCCATCATGTCCGAATAAAGTGCAACCAGTCAGATGCACGTTGTCACCCATGCGGACATGGGCTGGATCTGTAATCGTCACATTGGTTTGTATGCAGCATTTCTCCCCAATAGCATAAAATCGGCCAAATTTTTTGAGGTAGGCTGCCCACTCATTGCCATCTGGATGGCAATAACGGCGATAGAGAGAAACGAGTCTGCCGTGCTCGAGCGCGGCATATCTAACGATGATCTTTAGAAAGAACATGATTCAGTCCTCAGATGTTTGGTGAACAGCACATGTAAGCGAGCAATGTTCTTTTCGAGATTAAAATTGGTGATAATCCTCAACCTTGCTGCGCGACTGATGGACTCACGCAGTTGTGCATTGTCCATTAGTGTAATGAGGGCGCGGTGAAGACTGTCCACATCGGAAGGAGGGAGAAGAATTCCCTCATCATTAGAGCGGATGAGCTCAGATATCCCAGTAATTCGGCTCGATATACAGGGGATTCCACAGGCCATCGCTTCCATCAGTACAACCGGGATACCCTCCGCAAAACTCGGTAGCACGAAAATGTCGGCTTCTTTGTACAAGGCATGCACGGCATCTTGATTCAAAGCGCCGGTAAAGTGAATGTGTTTGCTCAGTCCAGCCCGCTCACTCGCTATTTTCAGCGACGCTTCGTCTGGCCCTGTACCAACGATACTGATGCGGAAATCCCTCCCTTGTTGTAGCATTCTTTGTGCAGCGCTAATCAAAATATGCTGACCCTTGGCTGGCGTTAATCGGCCAACGCAGAGTATGTGCATCGGCCATCCGGTATAGTGAACGTATTTGTTTTCGTATCGACTTGGATCGACACCTAATGGAGTAACGTGAATCTTGTTCCAATGAATCGGATCGGAGAGCCGCATTATTTGACTTTTTGCATACGTTCCTATACAAAAAATGAAATCAGCCGCTCGGATTTTTTCTTGCAAAAACTGGCTGGAAACATTATCGAATTCGTCTGGCCCGTGAACGGTAATTGACAGCGGAAACTTGAAGACGGTTTTGACGTAAAGCCCTACGTTGGCAGCGGCAGTCGCAAAATGGATGTGCAAATGGGTAAGTTTTCGTTGCTTCATCCAGCGCCCAATCATCAGTGCTTCAGTAAAGTAGGCGAAGCCTTTCAATAGCGCTTTTACGTCAAATGTTCCTAACTTAAAGATATAGAGAAACCCTTGCAACCATGCGCCAGGGTGGTTGAATAGTGTTGTCAAATGCGCGAGTAGAGCAGAAAGAAAACCGTCTTGCTTTACATAATAGGTATGCGAAGCCTCGAGTTTTTCGTGGATAGGCATAGTCGATAGTTCATGATCCGGCAAGTTAATGGATGCTGTCTCAATATGCATACCGAGGGCCCGCAATAGCGTAACTTCGCGCGAGATGAAGGTGTGCGAAATAGCAGGGTAGCGACTGATCAAGTACGCAATCTTGGTGTTGTGCGAGTTAGACATGATTGAGTTTCCTCTCGATGAGTGCTTGATAATGTGATTCGATGGCGTCTATCTTTGCGTTCCACGAATAGTGGTCTTCGGTCGCTTGTCTCGCCGCACATCCTTTTTTTTGCCACTGACTTGGGGAGGCAATGATGTCGGTGAGTGTTTTTTCCAAATCTTGAATAACCTGCTCAGGCGTTTGCATCGGAATTAATGCGCCGATCGACTCATTGATGATCTCGGAAGGCCCGCCATAATTGAGGGCAATCACTGGTCGTCCGCACGACATGGCCTCTAGTAAAACAGCGCCTCCCGATTCCCGTACCGATGGGAGACATAGGACGTGGCACCCGTGCATAGCACTCGCGACGGCATTGCTGTCTTGGGCGCCAAGAAACTTCACTTGGTCTGAAAGCTTGTGGTGCGCTACTAAGGCCGTCCATTCGCTGAGCATAGGACCATCGCCAATGATGTCAACGTGTACTGCGAGGTTGTTCTTCTTCATGGCGCAGATCGCCTCGATCAGCATGTCCACTCCTTTTAAGGGAATCAAGCGTCCTACAAAGAGCACCCGAAGTGGGTTACTTTGACTTGGGTTGTTTGGCCAAGCTGACATTGAAAAATGATCCAGATTGACGCCATTCTCCAACATCATGTGACAGCGCACTTGGTGCTTTGAGGCGACCGCCTGTAGGGTAGTTTTAGTGGCTATCAACATTCGTGCAACGCGTTTAGTAGAGCCGATGACGTGATCAAATAGCGAACCGATTTTCCGCAACTGGATTAACCAGACGGACTCCCTTTTTAAAATACGGTCAAAGCCAGCTGGGGAACCCAGACCGCTATTGAGTGGGCCAACCAACAAAGGAATACCTAGACGGCCTAGCCATGTTGGTGCCGCGAGTGTGACGGGGGTGACGCGATGAGTAAGTTGCCAATCTGCGCCAGCCTTGAGAGCACGTTTCAATTTGAAATACGCGATTAAGTCGAATAAGAAGTAGTCTAATGAGGAAATCAGAAAGACACTGTGCTCGCTTGTTGGGAATAGTCTTTTCGCGCAACGATAGAGAGGGCCAGCGAACCACTCTGTATCGATGTAAATGATTTCACGAGATTGGCTATTCTCATTGGACGAAATCGCAGACCGATTGCGTTCATGAGTCACTAGTGTAAGTTTGTGATTGACTCCAAGGCGTACAAACCACTCCCAACCGATCTGGGATACCGATCCCATCCCAGGACCGCATTGGTATGCCACCAATAAGATCGAATTTGTAGTCATCGCTGGATTCCTTGTTTTTTCGACAGAAAACTTATTTGAGCGCGTGCGCCGGGACACCACCAACGATACTGCCAGCAGCGACGTCTTTGGTGACCACAGCGTTTGCTGCGATGACCGCGTTATCACCGATCGATACCCCTTTCAAAATCGCGACGCTACGACCGATCCAGACGTTGTTGCCGATCCGAATCGGTTGCGCGTGGTAACCGGCGTCGCGTATGTTTTCTTCAGTACCGATTACATGATCCGCGTCGCGCAGACTGCTGTACTCACCGATCATGCTTCCTCTGCCGATATGAATCTGTTGAAAGGCCACGATGTGAACACCACGCGAGATAACGACGTCGTCGCCGATATGAATTTCACCAACCTCTTGTGTTTCTAAATACAACTCGCGGTATAACATCAAGTTTTTCCCGAGGTGGATATTGCGTGTGCCATGTAGTTCTGGCGTACCTAACACCAATACTGAAGGATCTACCTCACCAGTGATACCGGCCTTCAAAGTGACAAACGCCCAAAGACGCTTGACACG
>JAYVHZ010000625.1:0-9905 GCA_043770645.1 Undibacterium sp.
GGTGTCAAAGCACCGGACAAACCAGCAGATCCAATTATCGTCCACGCTGATGTACGTCGTATGTTGTTGACGGCAAAAGCTTGGGCTGAAGGTGGTCGTGCTTTCTGTTCTTATGTTGCCTTACAACTCGACAAAGAACTGAATCACCCGGACGAAGAAGTGCGTAAGGAATGTGCCGACGAAGTCGCTTTGCTGACACCGATCATCAAAGCCTTCATCACCGACAACGCATGGGCCGCCACTTCTGAATGTTTGCAAGTATTCGGCGGTCACGGATACATCGCTGAATGGGGCATGGAACAATATGTACGCGATGCCCGTATCAATATGATCTATGAAGGCACTAATACAGTCCAATCTTTGGATTTATTAGGTCGTAAGATTTTGCAAGACAACGGCGCCAAGCTCCGTAAATTCGGTGCAAAAGTACAAGCTTTCGTTGAAGAAAACGGTACTGATGAGGCGATGTCAGAATTCATCACGCCATTGGCAGAGCTTGGCGATAAAGTCACCAAGCTGACGATGGAAATTGGTATGAAAGCGTTCCAAAACCCGGATGAAGTGGGCGCTGCAGCAGTTCCGTACTTGCGCGTTGCAGGTCATTTGGTGTACAGCTACTTCTTCGCACAAATGGCAAAAATTGCGTTGGCGAAACAAGATTCTGACGATACGTTCTATAAAGCGAAATTAGCGACTATCCGTTTCTACTTTGCCCGTTTATATCCAGAAACAGCGATGTGCATCCGTCAGGCACGTTCTGGTTCTGCGAATTTGTTGTCACTAGAAGCTGATTTATTCTAAAAATGTCTCGATAAATCCAATTCTAGGGCGCCTCACGGCGTTGCCAATACTCGCAATATCGACATATTGCTCCGTTTGGCGCCTTGTGATGCATCCCTAGAATTGAATTTCTAAAGACATTTTGCTGCGGTGTTTTTGTAGGGCGGGTGCAACCCGCCAAGATGTTATAAAAAGGCGGCGCGGTTTCATCCCGTCCTACCTCAACCAAGTTTAATTTCGTATTTCAATTTTATTAGAAGGTACGTCAATGCCTAATTTCATCGTCAAAAAAGTCGCCGTACTCGGCGCAGGTGTGATGGGAGCGCAAATCGCTGCGCACTGTATCAATGCCAAAGTCCCTGTCGTTTTATTCGACTTGCCAGCTAAAGAAGGTCCGAAAAACGGCATCGTTCTCAAAGCAATTGAGAATCTAAAAAAACTCAATCCAGCACCACTCGGCGACAAAGACGATGCAGCATTGATCGAAGTTGCCAACTACGAAGACAATCTAGACGTCTTGGCAGGCTGCGATTTGATCATTGAAGCAATTGCGGAACGTATGGATTGGAAACATGATCTGTACAAGAAAGTCGCACCACATATCGCGCCAAATGCGATCTTCGCGTCTAACACATCTGGTTTGTCCATCACCGCTTTATCCGAAGGCTTCGACGATGAATTGAAGGCGCGTTTCTGCGGCGTGCATTTCTTTAATCCACCACGTTATATGCACTTGGTAGAGTTGATCCCAACTGCAGCAACGCGTTCTGACATCCTCGATCAACTCGAAGGATTCTTAACGACGACTTTGGGTAAAGGCGTGGTACACGCAAAAGACACGCCGAACTTCATCGCGAATCGCGTTGGTATCTTCGGTATGTTGGCAACCATCTATCAAGCAGAACAATTCGGCTTGAGCGTTGACGTGGTCGATGATTTGACTGGCAAAAAATTAGGCCGTGCTTCTTCCGGTACCTTCCGTACAGCTGACGTGGTTGGTCTCGACACCATGGCGCACGTGATCAAAACTATGCAAGATAACTTGCAAGATGATCCTTTCTTTGCTGTCTATAAAACACCAGAAGTCTTGGCAAAATTGGTGGCAGCTGGCACGCTCGGTTCCAAATCAGGTGCAGGCTTCTACAAAAAAGTCGGTAAAGATATTCAGCGTTTAGATTTCGCTAGCGGCGAGTATGTCACTGGCGGCGGAAAAGCTGACGATTTAGTTGCTCGCATCTTGAAGGAAAAAGATCCGGTCAAGAAGATGAAATCCTTGCGCGAATCGACCAACAAGCAAGCACAGTTCTTGTGGTCTATTTTCCGCGACGCTTTCCACTACATCGCGATTCATGGCGCAACGATTGCTGACAATGCACGCGATATCGACTTCGCCATGCGTTGGGGCTTTGGTTGGAATGTCGGTCCATTTGAAACATGGCAAGCATCTGGTTGGCAGCAAGTCGCGACTTGGGTTAAAGAAGACATCGATGCAGGTAAAGCATTGTGCGCAACACCTTTGCCAGCTTGGGTATTTGAAGGCCCAGTGGCTGACAACGCTGGCGTACATAGCTCCGCAGGTTCTTGGTCTATCAGCCGCAACACCTTCGCACCACGTTCAGGTTTGGCAGTCTACGATCGTCAAGCATTCCGTGCTCCAGTAATGGGTGAAGGCGCAGCAACTGGCGCTACCGCAGGTGTGACATTCTTTGAAGATGAATCTGTACGCATCTGGCATCAGAATGACGATGTATTGATCCTATCCTTCAAAACCAAGATGCATGTGATCGGCCCAGGCGTTGTCGCTGGTATGGAAAAAGCCTTGGCAGAAGCTGAGAAAAACTTCAAAGGCTTGGTGATCTGGCACGCTGATGCTGCTGAAGGCGGTGCTTTCTCTGCCGGTGCAGATTTGCAAGCGATGCTGCCATTGTTTATGTCTGGTGGTGTGAAAGCTATCGAACCAGCGATCTCGCAATTACAAAACGCGCATCAAGCTTTGAAATACGCGAATGTTCCAGTCGTTGCTGCCGTTGCAGGCTTGGCGCTGGGTGGCGGTTGCGAACTGATGATGCACGCATCGAAACGTGTAGCAGCGTTGGAATCGTACATCGGCTTGGTCGAAGTTGGTGTCGGTCTGGTTCCAGGCGGCGGCGGTCTGAAAGAAGCCGCAGTACGCGCAGCCAAAGATGCCAAAGGTACTGACCTGTTGCAATTCTTGAAGAACTACTTCACGAATGCAGCAACTGCGAATGTATCTAAGTCAGCCTTAGAAGCACAGAAGATGGGTTACCTCGATCAAAACGACGTAATCGTTTTCAATGCGTATGAATTATTGCATGTTGCTAAAGTCGAAGCACGCGCCATGTTTGACGCTGGCTATCGTCCTCCTATGCGCAAGCTGATACCAGTCACTGGTCGTCATGGTCTCGCTACGATAGGCGCACAAATGATCAACATGCGTGACGGTGGCTTCATTTCTGCGCATGACTTCAAACTCGGCAAAATGATTGCGGAAGTCGTTTCCGGTGGCGACATCGACAACGGCAGCATGGTCAGCGAACAATGGTTGCTCGACATGGAACGCAAAGCGTTTATGGAATTGTTGAACCATCCAAAAACGCAAGAACGCATCATGGGCATGATGCAAACCGGCAAACCAGTACGTAACTAAGAGCCGCATGACATGAAAAGCAAAAGCTAACCGCAGAGGCGAAGAGAGCGCAGAGAAATTCGAATTAGCTCTCTGCGACCTCTGCGCCTCTGCGGCGAAAGTTTTTAAATTCATGTGCAGCTATACATAATGAGGAATTACAAATGACTACTCAATTACAAGACGCTTACATCGTCGCGGCAACTCGTTCCCCTATCGGTAAATCGGGCCGCGGTATGTTCCGCAACACACGTCCAGATGACTTGCTGGTCGGTGTATTAAAATCCGCTTTGGCGCAAGTGCCAAATCTTGACCCTAAACTGATCGAAGACGCGATCGTTGGTTGCTCTTTCCCTGAAGGCGCACAAGGCTTAAATATCGCTCGTATGGGTGTTCTTTTAGCTGGCATGCCAAATACTATCGGCGGCGTGACGATCAATCGTTACTGCGCTTCTGGTATCACAGCAGTCGCCATGGCAGCGGATCGTATCCGTGTTGGCCAAGCCGATGTGATGATCGCAGCGGGTGTGGAATCCATGTCCATGGTTCCTATGATGGGAAGCAATCCATCCATGAACATGGCGATCCTGAAAGATGAAAACGCTGGTATCGCTTACGGCATGGGTTTGACTGCAGAAAAAGTCGCGGCACAATGGAAAGTCAGCCGTGAAGCACAAGATGCTTTCGCTTTGCAATCCCATCAACGCGCATTGGCGGCGCAAGCAGCTGGTTACTTCGACGCTGAAACCACACCATTCGAAATCATCGACCGTGTACCTAATTTGGTGACGGGCGAAATCGAACTCAAAACACGTACAGTGAATCGTGACGAAGGTGCACGTCCAGATACATCGCTCGAAGGCTTAGCAAAACTCAAAGCCGTATTCGCGGCAAAAGGTTCTGTGACCGCAGGTAACAGCTCACAAACGTCTGACGGTGCTGGTGCTTTGATTTTGGTTAGCGAAAAAATCTTGAAGCAATTCAACCTGACGCCATTGGCACGTTTCGCCTCCTTCGCAGTACGTGGCGTTCCACCAGAAATCATGGGTATTGGTCCTAAAGAAGCAATTCCGGCAGCATGTAAAGCAGCTGGCATTACACAAGATCAAATCGACTGGTTTGAATTGAATGAAGCGTTTGCGGCGCAATCTTTGGCAGTGGTACAAGACCTCGGTCTCGATCCTGCGAAAGTTAACCCTATGGGCGGCGCGATTGCTCTCGGTCACCCACTGGGCGCGACTGGTGCCATTCGTTCCGCGACTACTATCCATGCTTTGCAACGTAATAAATTGAAGTACGGTATGGTCACGATGTGTGTGGGCACAGGTATGGGGGCGGCAGGTATATTCGAACGCATGTAGTCATTGCCCACATAAATCCAATTCTAGGGCGCCGCAGGTTGTTGCGAATGCTCGCAATATTGACATATTGCTGTGCTTCGCGCCTACTGCGGCATCCCTATAATTGAATTTCTGAGGGCAATTTTTCGTTCTAAAAAATCTCGACTAAGCAAAATTGTAGGGCGGGTGAAACCCGCGCCGCCAGTCCATCGAGCACCTGAGAAGCGCGGGTTTCACCCGCCCTACGAGAATGAAGCGTTTTTTGTTCTGGAAGCGCCTACAAAAACTAAACCGCACATCGAATACTGTGCGGTTTTTTTACGGAGTCATTGTGAAACCAATAGAGATTATCGAGATCATTGCTGGCGATGGCACCAAACTATCTGGTCGACGCTATGTGCCCGATGTTGCTGTGCGTGCTGTGGTGTTAATGCCTTCAGCGATGGGCGTTAAACAGCAGTATTACGAGCCGTTCGCAGCGTTTTTATGCGAGCATGGATTTGCTGTATTGAGCTTTGATTATCGTGGCATGGGTGATTCTTTGCCTCCACAGTTTGGTAAATCCTTGCGTGGGTTTAAGGCCGACATCAGTGATTGGACTGAGCTTGATTACAACGCGGCGCTGCTAGCAACAAAAGCTTGGCAGCCTGAAGTTCCTCTGCTGCTCATCGGCCATTCACTTGGTGGTCAGTTGGCTGGCCTCCTTCCGGACAATCACTTAATCGACGGTATGGTGACCGTTGCTTCAGGTACTGGATACTGGCGTTTCAATTCAATGAAAACCAAACGTGTCGTATGGCTGCTGTGGTATTTCTTAGTGCCTTTTTATACCAGCATCTGTGGTTATTTCCCCGGGAAGAAATTACGGAAAGTCGGCAATTTACCAAAAGGCGTGATCTACCAATGGTCGCGCTGGTGTCGAGACGAACGCTATTTTGTCGACAAGCGGGGCAATGCGATGGCAACTTTTCACCATCAATTTCAGGCACCAATCTTAAGTTTAAGTTTTACTGACGACGAAATGATGAGCCGCAAAAATATCGATGGCTTGCACGACTACTTCCATCATGCTGAAGTCGAACGTCGCTACATTCATCCGCAAGATATCAGCAGCAAACGTATCGGCCACTTTGGTTTTTTCCGGCCTGAGTTCCGCCACAATTTATGGCAACAAGCTTTACAATGGCTCAATCATCGTTCCAGCGCTTGTTCCAACATCGTCGCTTCCAATCAAACCATTTAAATCAAGAGACATCATGGAAATTCTGACCAACATCAACGACAGCATTCTGACCATTAACTTCAATCGTCCAGAAAAGAAAAACGCGATTACCTTTGGTATGTACCAAGCCATGGCGGATGCGATTAATGCTTCCAACGAGGACAAAAACGTCAGCGTTATTTTGATTACTGGTAAGCCGGAAGTCTTCACCGCAGGTAACGATCTCGAAGATTTCATGAAACATGCTGGTAGTCTTGCGTCCGAAGATATGCCACCAGTTTATCAATTCATGCATGCATTAAACGATGCACAAAAGCCGGTGATCGCCGCCGTGGCTGGCAATGCGGTTGGTATTGGTACGACGTTGTTAATGCACTGCGATATGGTTTATGCGGCAGACAATGCCAAGTTCTCCATGCCATTCACGCCTCTGGGTCTCTGCCCAGAATATGCATCGAGCTTAGTATTCCAGCGTATCGTTGGCTATCAACGCGCAGCAGAAAAATTGTTATTGGGTGAAGCGTTCTTGGCGCAAGAAGCGTTTGAAATGGGATTTATTAACAAGGTTCTGCCTTTGGAAGAACTCTTGCCCTATGCAGAGAAACAAGCGGCCAAGATCTCCGCACTGCCAGCTAAATCAATACGTCTGACAAAGCGCTTAATGAAGGCGAATGAACCACAAGCGATACGCGACAAAATGAATGAAGAAAACGCGCATTTTGCGGCGATGCTCACCCAACCGGAAGCACGCGAAGCGATGATGGCGTTCTTCCAGAAGCGTAAGCCGGATTTCAAGCAATTCAATTAATTTAGTAACCAGCGATCTTCGTCGCTAACGACGTCAGTAAGATAAAAAAGAGAAGTCGGTTTTGGACTTCTCTTTTTTTATGTACTAATTTTCTGATTCCGTATCTTGCCAAGGCACGGCAGCAAACCATTCCACCAAAAAATCAAGCAAGGCTATTACCGCTGGCGATAAATGTTTGCGCGAAGGATATAGCGCGTAAATCGACATTTCCGGCAAACGCCATTCGGGCAATATTTGTTGTAAACGACCATCGCGTAAATATGGGTTGGCTAAGTAAGTCGGTTGTAAAGCGATACCACCGCCCGCCAAACAGCCCTGTAAAAGGCGGTTGCCTCATTCGCGCTGAAGTAGCTGCCGACACTGACTTGTACGTTTTCCTCACCTCGATTAAGTTGCCAAATACTCTTACCAAAGTTTGCATAACTGACACAACGATGCTCGGTGAGATCACTAGGCATTTGCGGAATACCGTGCTTCGCCAGATATGCTGGAGACGCAACTAAGACCGAACTACACGGCGCTAGAACACGGCCAATTAAAGTGGGATCGGGTGCTGCGCTAATTCGTATCGCCAGATCGATCCTGGCTTCGACCAGATTTAAAGCGCCTTCACATTAGTGCGATGAAACAGTCTTACCCACAGCTCACCGAAGGAGGCATGTCGCTAGACATCGGTGCTAAAGTGAATAAAGCTGAGATGAAATGGTGAGCGTAGAAACTTAAAAACTAAAATCATTGATTCTAGAAAGCGTCATTACCAAATAGACACAATGGTAAGGGCACATTCGGGTCAAACGAGTTCCAAAAAAAATTCAACAAAAATCCAAACAAATTCAAATAAAGTTATTCGAAAGGATCAACGACATGCGTTATCCTTAACGCTCTTTTTGGCTCCTTCAACAGGATCATAACTATGCTGAATTCAAAACACCATGCACTATCGTCAAAACGACGTCGCACTCTGCTGACTGGATTAACCGCAATCGTACTGACTGCCAGCTGTCACTATGCACTGGCGGCTACGCCAAACCAAGGACCACAAATCGCTAAAGCACCAAAATTAATTTTGGTACTTGTCGTTGATGGTCTACCCAATGAACAGGTTCAACGCTATCGCCACCAATTTGGTGAAGGCGGCTTTAAGCGTTTGATGGAGCAAGGTGCCTGGTTTGGCAATGCGCACCAAGCACATGGCGTAACTGTCACAGCAGTAGGACACAGCGCGGTGTTGACGGGCGCGTATCCATATCAGCATGGGATTATCGGCAATAGTTGGTTTGATCCGAGAACATCGGCTTCAGTTTATTGCACAGAAGATACCCAACACACGTATATCGATGCTGAGACCAAAGCTAGTGATGGGACATCACCAGCGAATCTCAAAGTCAGTACCCTTGGCGATGAATTGCGTTACGCGACCGGTAATCAATCTAAAGTACTGACTGTTTCTGGCAAAGATCGCGGTGCGATTTTATTGGCGGGCAAAACTGGTACCGCGTATATGTTGATGAAAAAAACTGGCGCTTTTGCGAGCAGCACGTACTACATGAATCAGCATCCCGCCTGGCACACCAGTTTCCACGCGAGCAAGCCGCAAGATCGTTTTTATGGCAAACAATGGACCACATCACTACCAGAGCATGCTTACCACGATGATGCACACGATGATATTGTCGCACCGGCAAACAGCAGTAGTAGCAAACGCTTTCCTTACACCTACGACAGCGCATCAGGAAAACCCGATGCTGAATATTATGAAAAATTATTCACTGGCCCTTACGTTGATGAATTAACTTTAGATTTCGCACGTGCGGCGATTGAGGGTGAGAGATTAGGAAATAACGCTGCGGGAGCAACTGATGTATTGGGCGTCAGTTTATCCAGCCATGATTATGTGAATCACACCTGGGGACCAGAGAGCAAAATGTCACACGATCATTTGCAGCGTTTGGATCGTTTATTGGCGAAATTTCTGAGCGATGTTGATAAGAAAGTCGGCTTAGACAATACGCTAGTTGTGTTGACTGCGGATCATGGTTTTGCCAATGTGCCGGAATTCTCACAAAGCATCAAACGCGATGCAAGTCGACTTGATGGTAGCAAAATGTCGGCGGCATTGAACCAACATTTGGTCGAAAAATTCGGCATAGAAAAGTTGATTCGCAAATGGTCTGCGCCCTACTTCTTCTTTGATTACACTAAAGCCGAAGCGAAAGGGATTACACGTGCCGATTTAGAAAATGCTGCCGCTCGCTTTCTACTCAATCACAACGGGGTGGCAACAACCTATACCCGTACCCAGTTTGAAAATGGCCAACTTCCAAACGACCGCATCAGCCGTCTGATGCAAAGAGCGTGGCACAAGCAATTATCTGGCGATGTGATGGTGGTGGTAAAGCCTTACTGGTACTTCGGCACGACAAATTCAGGCACCTCCCACGGCACGCCTTATACCTACGACACCAACGTGCCTTTGATCATCATGGGCAAACCGTGGATTAAAGCAGGCGCATATAGCCAATATGCGGAAGTCATGGATATTGCACCGACTTTATCGCATTTATTGCGTATTCGCTTACCATCGGGTTCTGAAGGACGCGTATTGACTGAGACTTTGAGGTAAGTCCATAGACGTAAAAAAGTCTCAAACTCTTCGTTTCATTCAAAAAGAGCTTGCGGCTTTTTTTACGGCTAAGTTGGTGTTTCACGATAGATATCCAACATTCGATAATGACCTGCATACATCGAAAATAAGAACGCAGCAAACAGACAGAAACCGGCGATGAAGAACATCTGAAATGCCATCACACTGCATCCCAGTGATTTGCCCAATACGAGGTCAATTAATCCTTGACCAACACTTCGATAGTGCGATCGACATCAAAAGGGAAAGGAAGAAATAAAATCTGGCGCAAGTATTAGGGCCTGTTAACATTTAAATCGCGAGTGCGAATGCGGAAAAACGGGCGCAGGGCTAGGCGTCAAGGCGCGCCGCAGTGCTAGCACTGTAAGCGACTTGCAACAACGCCATGTGCCCGTTTTACCCATTCCCGAAGGGTTCAAGCCAAAACGCGCGATGGACAGCGTTGTAGCTCTTGCCGAGGCACC
>JAYVHZ010000626.1:0-9184 GCA_043770645.1 Undibacterium sp.
CCACCACACAGGTTTTTACGAAACTTCCTCGCACCTGTCACCCTCTAAAGCTACCGTTATTTCTTAACGCCTTTTTTGGGATCCGACTTTACGCTGACACCAGACTCATTGATTGCACGTTCGCTCGCGTCATTGTCAGTTGCCGTATCGCCCTGACTCACCGTTCCATTTAAAGTGCCGCCACCATTGGGGACCTTGATCAAGATTGCAGTTGAGTCTATTTTTTTGTGAATAGGCGTGTGACGACTGGTACTTCCTGTTGTACTGACTGCGTAATCTACACTCAGACTGGCGTTCATTTTCTCCGTCATTGCGGTTTTCGCTTGGGCTGCTGGCATTTTGATTTTGCTTTGATCAAAACTGATTTGATATTCGCCACCTTCCGTAAACGTCAATGTGAATTTACCGCCAGTATCCGTGGTCGTCTGCACCAGCATTTGCCCTCCAGGATTTTTACCGCCTTTGACAATAACTCCACCGATAGGGGTACCCGGCTTGGCATATGTACTGAGGCTGATGCTCAAAGACAAGCTACAAGCCAGGAAATAGCGAATATTCATACAGACTCCACAAAGTAGATAGGGGAATGAAACTAGACTTTTCAAATTACAGTAACGTAGCCTACACCAAAGCTTGCATTGACTGAACAACTATGTATGTCCTTTGATAAACGGTACTAGATTGTAAAACCCAAGTTTGAATTCTTTTATCCCGTCGAGTTCTCGGATATCGATCAATTTCTCTTATATTTTGACTTGAAAATAACCGATGTACGGCAGCGGCTGTGTGTGACAACGCACTTAGAAAAATCCCGGTTTCCTCTATGCTAGTGATGAGCTAAGGCGCAAGCAGGCCTCAGGTGTTAACACTAGGCCAATGGCAGAGATGGGATGTAAATTTTGAAAACTGAGAACCGTAGCACGTCCCAATTGCATCAACGCGCGCGTGTTTTTTACACCGCAATCAAAGTGAAATCGGCATCCATATGGGAACAATGGCGTAACAAGGCCATGCCCTTGGATGATGCGTTTCCGCTGCGGTCTGAATTATTTAGTGCATCGCAGATGGAACAACATGGGCGGAAATTGGCACGAAGCCATTGTTTGGCGCCGAATTCCGGGCGCAATCAATTATTACGCCGCTTGGCAGACAATGAAGACTGCATTATTGACGCTTGCGCGCATTTAATTGCCGCTACTCAGGCCGGGCGTCAGGTGACGCCGGCTGCTGAGTGGTTGCTAGATAATTTTTACATCATTGAAGAACAGATTCATACCGCTAAGCGCCATCTTCCGAAAGACTATAGTCAACAATTGCCCCGTTTATTGAATGGGGCATCACGAGGTTTACCCCGTGTTTATGAGCTTGCTTTGGAAGCGATCGCGCACGGTGATGGGCGCATAGATCCGGTTAGTCTCAACGGTTTTATTAGTGCTTATCAAGAAACACAAAGCTTGATGCTGGGTGAGCTATGGGCAATTCCCATCATGCTTCGACTTGCCCTGATTGAAAATCTGCGGCGCGTTGCGTTGCGGATCAAGCAATCTCGTTTACATCGCAATCTGGCATGTGAGTGGGCAGAGCGTTTAGCCAATTGCGTCGAACACGACCCGAATAATCTGATTCTGGTAGTCGCCGAAATGGCGCATTCCAATCCTCCTATGCAAAGTCCCTTCGTGGCGGAATTTGTGCGTCAAATACAAGCGCAAAGCCCTAGTTTATTATTGCCCTTGAGTTGGTTGTCTCAGCGTCTGGCAGAATCAAACCAACAGATAGAATCGATGCTACAAGCGGATGCTCAACATCAGGCTGCGGATCAGGTTTCTGTCAGCAATAGTATTGCTAGTCTGCGCCTATTGTCGACCATCGATTGGCGTATTTTTGTGGAAAATCTGAGTCAAGTAGAGCAATGCTTGCGCTTAGATCCTGGTCAGACTTATAGCCAGATGGATTTTCCTACCCGAGATCACTATCGACATGCGGTCGAGCGATTTGCACGTTTTAGTCGAATCAGTGAATTGGAAGTGGCACAAATTGCCTTGGACTTGGCTGTTCAATCGACAAAAAAAAGAGCGGATAGTAGTAGTCTTAATAAAGATTTGAGCGGCGATACAAGGCATATGCACCTCGGTTATTATTTGATTGGTGGTGGCAAATTGATCTTGGAAAATCTACTTGACTATGAATTGTCTTGGCATAAAAAATGGAGCCGTCAACTCCTGCGCTTTCCTTTAGTTATTTATCTCTCCAGTATTTGCGCACTCAGTGCAGGCATGTTTTTACTGCTATCACAAAGCATGCAACTTGATCGTGAAGACAGGTATTTGATGTTGCTAACAGCGGTGTTGAGCTTGCTGGCAATCAGTCAATTTGGCGTGAATGCGGTCAATTGGATTATTACGCTAACGACCTCGCCAAAACCTTTACCAAGGATGGATTTTAGTCATGGGATTCCAGTTGATTCGGCGAGTATGGTCGTGGTGCCATGCCTGATTACCAGCCAGAAAAGTATTGATCAATTGGTCGATGCACTGGAGCTTCGTTTTTTGGGTAACCGCGATCCGCATTTGCGTTTTTGCTTATTGAGTGATTTTTCTGACGCACAGAGTGAAGTGATGCCAGAGGATACTGGCTTGCTCTTGTATGCCGAAAAATGCATCACACTATTGAATCAAAAATATCGACACGCACAAGTAGATTTGCGCTTCAGTGAAAAATCGAAGTCGGCCTACCACGACGAACCTATCGACTATTTTCTCTTATTCCATCGACCACGCTTGTGGAATGCCCAAGAACAATGCTGGATGGGGTATGAGCGTAAGCGCGGCAAGCTTGCGGCCTTAAATGCCTATCTGCGCGGACATGGTGCACAGGCTTTTAGCTTGATCGTCGGTGTTACTGATATCTTGCCGGGTATTCGTTACATCATCACACTCGATGCCGATACTGAATTACCACGTGATGCGGCGCGTAAATTTGTCGCGACGATGGCGCATCCACTCAATCGCGCTCGCTATGACTTGCAATTACAACGTGTGGTTGAAGGCTATGGCATTTTGCAACCACGCGTCGCGGTCAGCTTACCGAATGAAGACGCCACTCGTTATGAATTATTGTGCGCCGGTGAAGTGGGTATCGATCCTTACACACGTTCTGTGTCCGATGTGTATCAAGATTTGTTTGGCGAAGGCTCGTTTATCGGCAAAGGCATTTACGAAATCGATAGCTTTGAGCTAGCTCTCAAAGATCGTCTACCTGAAAATCGCATTCTTAGTCATGATCTATTAGAGGGCTGTTACGCCCGTGCTGGTTTGCTTAGTGACGTGGAACTGCATGAGCAGCAACCTTCAAGCTATCACGCTGATGCGATGCGCCGACATCGATGGATACGCGGCGATTGGCAGATTGCCGCATGGTTGTTGAGCCAAGTACCCGCATATTGTTTACCCTCCGATGGCATCGCAAGTTCTTGTCACAATCCTTTAACACCGCTATCGCGTTGGAAATTACTCGATAACTTACGGCGTAGTTTGCTGCCTATCGCTTTAAGCCTACTATTTGTGATTTCCTGGTTCTTCCTTTCCTCACCGAGCTTAGGACTGGTGGTGGCATTCATTAGTCTATGTACCCCATCTCTGTTGAATTTACTCCGTTCGACGATGGGCGTCTTTGCGCCCAGTCAGCAATTGGCGTGGAAGGCAATAGCCAGGGACTTTGTTTGGCATGCGCGGCAACAATTGACCCAAATTTTTCTTGCGCTGAGTTTCCTGCTGTACGAGGCTTATAGCAATCTCGATGCGATATTCCGTACCCAATGGCGGATTCGAATCTCCAAAAGCCAACTACTAGAATGGAATCCTTCAAGCGAAACCAATCGCCACCCAGGCAATTCTTGGCGTGCGACTTATCGTACGATGTGGTTCTCGCCACTGCTTGCCATTTTACTTTTTGCTGGACTTGTTCAATGGCGACCAGAGGCGATTCCTGCGGCGCTTGGGATTTTGCTTTTATGGTTCTTTGCGCCTTTAAGCGCAGCATGGATCAGTCGTACCGCAGTACGTCCACAGGAACCAATTGATGCGAACGAGCGCCACTATCTACGATTATTAGCACGCAGAACATGGCTCTTTTTTGAACGCAATGTGACTGCCGAAAATAACTGGCTACCGCCAGATAATATTCAAGAATTTCCGATCGCGGTCGTCGCACGTCGAACCTCCCCAACTAACATAGGTTTATCACTGTTAGCGAATCTCACTGCCTATGATTTCGCTTTCATTTCGGCCAGTCGTCTGCTAAAGCGCACGCAATCATGTATCACGACCATGCAGGAATTGGCGCGCTTTCAAGGGCATTTTTATAATTGGTATAACACAGAAAACCTCGAGCCTCTGCTACCGAAATATGTGTCTGCAGTCGATAGTGGCAATCTGGCAGGGCACTTGTTGGTGTTACGTTCAGGCTTATTGGAGATGCAGTCAGCCCCCATCTTTCGATGGTCATTTTTTGACAGCCTAAAAGACACGTTCACGATACTCTGCTCTTGTTTGATTGCGGGAGAAGTGCAGCAATTGGACAAGCTACGTAAGGCGCTCAATGATGCCTACATGACGATGGACGACGACAGTAGAAATTTATTGAGCGCCTATCGCCACTTGAGTGACATTCATCACTTGTGTAGCGAATTGCCTACGATCTTAAATTGTCAGAGACATGTGTCGATTCAACTTTGGTGTGATGCCTTGATTGAACAAAGTCTTGATGGCCTCGATGACCTTGAACAACATTGTCCTTGGCTCATCATCAGCCAGACCTTGAGTGCGGATCAGTTGCGGAGCTACCCTCAATTAACTCGAATTCCTAGCCATCAACACCTGGTGCAGTTGCATGAAGACTTATTTGTTAACATTGAAAAAGTTCAACAATCTGATGCAGCAGAAACATCCGAGTTAACAGCACTCATCGCCAATATCCATCATCAAAGCTTACTGGCAAGTAGCCGCGCCTCGGTGCAGTTGTTGGCGATCAAAACCTTATGTGCGCAAATAGATGATCTGAATCAGATGGAGTTGGAATTTCTCACGAATCCTACCAGTCACTTGCTAGCGATTGGTTATAACCATAGCGATAATCGCTTAGATAGTAGTTGCTATGATTTGTTGGCATCAGAGGCGCGTTTGGCGACTTTCATCGGTATCGCACAAAACCGATTGCCGCAAGAAAGTTGGTTTGCTCTAGGTCGCCAGCTCACATTGGCGAATGGCGAACCGATTTTAATGTCCTGGAGTGGCTCGATGTTTGAGTATCTGATGCCGCTCTTGGTCATGCCGAATTTTTCGCATACTTTATTAAATCAAACTTATCACAGTGCGGTGCAAAGACAAATTTCTTATGGTGCGGAGAGGGATGTGCCCTGGGGAATTTCAGAGTCAGGATACAACCTAGTAGATACACATTTGAATTACCAATATCGTGCCTTTGGTGTGCCAGGCTTGGGTTTTAAACGAGGCCTGGGTGATGATTTGGTGATCGCACCCTACGCGAGCATGATGGCATTGATGGTGATGCCTAAAGAGGCTTGCCAAAATTTACAACGCATGTCGGATTTGGGCTTTGAAGGGAACTATGGTTTTTATGAGGCGATTGATTACACACCGGCGCGTTTATCGCGTGGGCAATCGCTGGTTGTAATCCGATCCTTTATGAGCCATCACCAAGGCATGGGCTTGCTGGCACTGGCCTATCTCTTACTCGACAAGCCTTTACAAAGACGTTTTATCGCTGAGCCCATCTTGCAAGCAGCATTACCGCTATTGCATGAACGCGTCCCTAAAAATCATGCAACCTATGCCAATACCAGTGAATTAGCTGATATCCGTAACAATTCTAATCAGCAAGAAATGGCAGTTCGGGTACTGCATAGAGCCGATCACCGCACTCCCGAAGTACAGCTTTTATCCAACGGGCACTATCATCTGATGATCAGTAGCGCCGGCGGTAGCGCTAGTCGATGGAATAACATGGCGATTAATCGATGGCGCGAAGATAGCACGCGTGATCATTGGGGCAGTTTTTGTTATTTGCGCGAGTTTGATAGCAACTCTCATTTGATTCAAGATTTTTGGTCTACGACATTTCAACCAACTCTGGTCAAGCCAGATCAAATGGAGATTATTTTTTCGGAAGGTCGAGCCGAATTTCGTCGTCTCGACCATCAATTCCTACAACATACTGAAATCGTCTTGTCACCCGAAGACGATATCGAATTACGTCGTACCCATATCACGAATCGATCACGTCTGCCGCGTATTCTAGAGCTGACCAGTTATAGCGAGGTGGTACTCAATAATGCGGCGGCAGACAATATGCATCCGGCTTTTAGTAATCTGTTTGTGCAAACAGAGATCGTCCCTGAGCGCCAAGCGATTTTATGCCAGCGTCGTCCCCGGGTTGAAGGCGAGTTTCATCCTTGTATGTTTCATCTGCTTGCAGTACATGGCGGGACGATCGAAACGATCAGTTATGAAACAGATCGTGCTGAGTTTATTGGACGCACTCGTGATCTGCGTCATCCACGTGCGATGCAAGAGTTTGGATCCCTCAGTAATACACAAGGATCTGTGTTAGATCCGATCGTATCGATTCGTGTTTTGCTCCATCTGGCGCCTGAGCAAAGCATCAGTATTGATTTCGTGACCGGTATCGCAAGTGATCGTCAACATGCACTGAATTTAATCGACAAATATCGCGATCGTCATTTGGCCGATCGGGTGATCGAGCTGTCATGGACGCATAGTCAAGTCACGCTACGCCAACTCAATATCAGTGAAAGTGAGGCACAGACTTATGCTCGTCTTGCTAGTTCCATTGTTTATGTTAATCCTTTATTGCGCGCCGATCCTCAGCTTTTACAACTTAATCATCGTCAACAGTCCGCCTTGTGGAGTTATGCTATTTCTGGTGATTTGCCAATCGTCTTAGTGCAAATCAAAGATCAGTCAAATCTAGCACTCATTCAGCAATTAATTAAAGCCCATGCGTATTGGAAATCGAAAGGTTTAGAAGTCGATTTAGTGATTTGGAATGAGGAACACAATGGTTATCGTCAGGCCTTACAAGATCAGATCTCCGGTCTGATTTCTGCCCTCCCGATATTGCATCCAAGTAAACCACACAGTGAGGCACAGAGCTTGGTGAAGCAAGGTGGAATATTTGTGCGCGCTCTGGATCAAATTTCTCTGGAAGATCGACATTTGTTTTTGAATGTCGCTAGGATTAGCTTATGTGACCTTCATGGGAGCTTACTCGAGCAAATGAATCGTAGACCCGTTGCTGAACGCATTTTGCCCGCCTTAGAGGTGTTGAATAATCATTCAAGATATTTGGCAAACCTATTTGGCATCGGTGCTAAGCAAAAAAACAATGCGCTCAGCCAAATTAGTCAAAGTAGCAAAGATCAAGCAATTCATATCAAGCATAGGCTGACCAATAAACTCAGTAATCCAATATCGGCGACACAAGCGCTCTTGGAGAGCAATGGGTATGGCGGTTTTTCTCAAAACGGGAAAACTTACGTCATTCATAGCGATACACAAACCAAAACCCCCGCACCATGGGTGAATGTCATCGCCAATTCGCAGCTTGGGACAGTCATCTCCGAGAGTGGCCAAGCCTATACTTGGGTTGGCAACGCCCATGAGTTTCGCTTGACGCCGTGGAGCAATGACGCTGTCAGCGATACGGGTGCGGAAGTGTTCTATATCCGCAATGAAAATACAGGGAAATTCTGGTCACCATTACCGAAAGCAGGAGAAGGTGATTATCTTTGTCAACATGGTTTTGGATACAGCGAATTTCAACACGAACAAGATCATGTCGCCAGCCAATTGACCGTCTTCGTGTGCTTGGATGCGCCGATTAAATACACGGTTCTTCGATTGCAAAATCTAAGTACAGAGCGGCAAGAATTGTCAGTCAGTAGCTATGTCGAATGGGTACTCGGCGATCTCAGAGCAAAGACTCAAATGCATATCCATACCTGGCTGGAAACCAATACAGACACAGGATCGCATACGATTTTGGCGCGTAATCCCTATCATGCTGAATTCTCAAAATTCACCGCGTTTTATCAGGGCATCTGTAGCGAAGAAAGACGCGAGGCACAAGGTTTGCCTAGTTATACCGCAGATCGCAATGAATTTATTGGACGCAATCGTTCTTTGAATAATCCGCAAGCGATGGAAAAGCGCGGATTGTCAGGAAAGTTAGGCGCCGGTCTCGATGCTTGTGCGGCATTTCAATACCTCATTACGCTAGAGCCAAATGGGTCAAGAGAATTCATTTTTCTTCTTGGTGCGCTTGATCTCGGCGGTGCTTCTGCATCAGCTTCAGTGCCTAGCCTATTGGCAAACTATGACAGTGCGGAACGGGCGCAGCAGGAATTAAGCAAGGTGAAAGCGTATTGGGAAAAAACCTTGAGTTGCGTGCAAGTGAAGACACCAGAACCGAGTTTTGACTTGCTCGCTAATGGTTGGTTGTTATACCAAACTTTATCTGCACGGATGTGGGGCCGTAGTGGCTTTTACCAATCCGGCGGCGCTTTTGGCTTCCGTGACCAGTTACAAGACAGCATGGTCTTGGTGCACAGTCAGCCCGATTTGGTACGGCAACATATTTTGCTTGCCGCGTCTCGTCAATTTATCGAAGGCGATGTACAGCATTGGTGGCATCCACCCGGCAACCGTGGTGTTCGCACTCGATGCTCTGATGATTTTTTATGGTTGGTAGCGGCGGTATATCGTTATGTGACAGTCACAGGTGACCGACAAATTTTAGACGAAGGAGTGTTTTTTTTGGAGGGTAGGGCACTTAATCATGAAGAGGATTCTTACTATGATTTAGCTTCACGCTCACAAGAAACCAGCTCGCTGTACCAACATTGTATTAAAGCGCTGGATCATATTGATCGCTTGGGTGAACATGGACTTTGTCTAATTGGTTCTGGCGATTGGAATGATGGCTTTGATCAGATTGGTGTGAAAGGCCAAGGAGAGAGCATTTGGTTGAGTTTCTTCGCGTATCAGTGCCTGCGGGATTTTTCTCACATCGCTGAAACTCGCGGTGATCATCAACTACTCGCGAGCTGGCGTGATCGTGCAAGTGCATTGCAAAAAGCGATAGAGAC
>JAYVHZ010000627.1:0-13413 GCA_043770645.1 Undibacterium sp.
TAAACTTTTCGCGAAACCTTCCGATAAACACTATACGGCTCAATCCGCTTAGAGTTAACTTGTTGATGTATTTATCAATGCTCAATAGATAGTAATAGAAAGTAAAAATAGATAGGCATCGGGGACGATTATGAGTATCAGTCAAATTACAGCAGCTGTTTCTAGTGTGGCTAACATTGCCAGTATCGCTTCTGCGCCTGATGCGCGAGTCGTGATTAAAGAAACAGTTGGCCTGAAAAAAGTGAATCAAGCTGATGCTAGTACTCAGAGCGGGGATGCAGTTAGTGATGCTGAATTAAAGAAATCTGTCGAAGCCATTAACCAATTTTTTAATGCGAGTAATAGTGTCAATTTAAATCTTGATCGGGAATCCGGTAAAGTCGTTGTACAGATTGTTGATAAGGAAACGAACACGATTATTCGACAGATTCCCTCTAAAGAAGTGTTGGAAATGGCCAAAGCGTTGGACAAGAAAAACGGTATGTTATTGAGCGATCAGGCATAAGCGCAGCGTATTTGTGATCATTACGTCTGACTTGGATTTTTGGCATACGCAAAGCCAAAGGTCTTTACTAAATCGCATCGCGACAGCGCCTACCGAACTAGTAGATTATGTGACGGCGGCGAATGCGAACACCAGGCAACAAGCTGAACCTAAGCCAGTACAGGCTTACATTATTCCCCACGATTTTTTAGCGGACATTCAAGCCGCTATTGCACAACTCCCTGATGTTGTAAAAACCAAGCTAGAGTCTTGCTTACTTGGCGTGTACCTTGCGTCTGGTGTCGGCTCCTCGGCGATCACCGATGTCATCGCAGATCGCGATGGTAATCTACTCGGTGCTGTTGTTTTGTTAGATGCGGACGTGTTTCTGGCGCGCTCGGCGAATGTGTGGATGCGTTGGAAAGAAGCGACACCATTTTTAGCGAACACAGATTACCAACTCCAAGCGCAGATTGCCGACACAAGTGATGACCACCGACAGCAAGCCTTGCAATACTTGTTGTTGCATGAATTTGGGCATGTGCTGAGTATCAATACTGAATTTTTGCCGAATTGGTGGATAGGCTCGCAGAAATTTAAAGAGACGGAAGAATATAGTTTTTTGTCGATTTGTTGGCAAATAGCGATGAATGGCAACATTATTCCTTTAATTAGGCATAACTTCGAACAACGCACAGCGATCCATTATTATGGTGATGGCCAAATCGATGCGGATCAAATGTCTGTGACGTATCAAGCTTTGGAGCGCACTGGCTTTCCGAGTTTGTATGCAGCGACCAGCGTGTACGAAGATTTTGCTGAAAGTTTTGCAACTTATGTTCACGTGGTACTGATGCATAAACCATGGCAAATTCAGATATTGCAAGACAATCAGATCATCTTTAGCTTCGCTGATTATTGGACAAGTCCACGTGCTCAGCGAAAATCACAAATTTTTGCAGAATTTTTACACTCCCCAGCTTGAGTTGTCCAATTGTCTGCAGCAGACAAACCAAGTAAACGATATCCTTGAGTCCTTTTGCTCGTAGATAATGTGTCGACCGATGAGTCAAGTTACTAGTCGAACAGCTTAGCGAGCATATTTAAGCCGATTCTTAGCATCTATTAGACCATGACAGAAACCTCCCGTAGTTTAGATCCACAAGACTGGACCAGTTTGCGCGCCAATGGACATCGAATGCTCGATGACATGTTGGACTACATAGAACAAATACGCGAACGACCAGTTTGGCAAAACATTCCTGATGACGTCCGGGCAAAGTTTCAACAAAAACTGCCGCAGCAGCCAGAAGATTTGGCGCAGGTACATCAACGCTTCATGCAAGACGTTTTGCCCTATGCGGTTGGCAATTCTCATCCCGGTTTTATGGGCTGGGTACAAGGTGGTGGTACGCCAGTCGGCATGTTGGCGGAAATGTTGGCCGCTGGTTTGAATGCCAATCTCGGTGGTCGAGACCAGATGCCGATTGAGGTCGAGAATCAAGTGACGCAATGGATGCGTGAATTGTTCCACTTTCCTGAGAGTGCTACTGGTTTGTTTGTAACTGGTACCTCGATCGCCAATTTTATCGCGGTCTTAGTGGCGCGCACCAAAACCTTAGGAATCGCCAGTCGTCGTCAGGGCCTTGCTGCTAGTTCGCAGAAACTGGTCGCCTATACATCAATTGGCGCCCATGCTTGTGTGTCACAAGCCATCGACATGGCGGGGATAGGAATCGACTCCTTGCGCTTGATTTCAGTGAACGCCAATTTTGAAATGGACATTGACGAATTGGAACGCAAGATTGACGCTGACCGTGCCGCTGGCTATACACCGTTTTTGATCGCCGGCACCGCTGGTACGGTTGATGTTGGTGCGATTGATGATTTAGATGCTTTAGCCGATGTCGCACAAAAACATCAGCTTTGGTTTCACATTGATGGTGCGTATGGGGCGCTGGCGATGTTGTCAGATACGATCGCACCGCGCTTAAAAGGAATCGAACGTGCTGATTCCATTGCATTCGATTTTCATAAGTGGGCACAGGTTCAATACGATGCTGGCTATATTTTGGTGCGTGATGGGCAAGCGCATTTCGATACTTTTGCAACGCCAACTAGTTATCTGAAAAGAGAGACTCGCGGTATCGCCACTGGTGAACGTTGGCCTTGTGATTTTGGGCCAGATTTATCGCGTGGCTTCCGTGCCTTGAAAGCTTGGTTCACTATTCAAGTTTATGGTGTTGAACAATTGGGCAACATGATCGCGCATACTTGTGAATTGGCGCAGTACTTAAAACAAAGTATCGAACATGAAAGTCAATTAGAATTATTGGCGCCGGTGAATTTGAATATCGTTTGTTTCCGTTATCGTCCAACATCAGATGTGACAATCACTTTGACGCTCGATGAAATTAACCGTGACATCGTGTTCGCTTTGCATGAATCCGGCATTGCGGCACCGTCCACGACCAGAGTCAACGGCGATTTGGCGATCCGCGCCGCGCTGGTGAATCACCGTACGCAGCAGCAAGACATCGATCAAATGATCGCGGCGACTTTGCGTTTTGGTGATCAACTTGTCGAATCTCATTCATTGCAGCAAGCAGCTAAGGACTTCTAATGACATCATCCGCGCCAGTAATGCCAGATTTAATTGGTTTAGCACCATTAATGCGTCAAGCCTTTGCTGAACACGATATGAAACCGATTGCCGCAGAGTTGATAGAGCGGGCAACAAAAAATCCAACAGATGCCCATGCTTACATGGACTTGGCAACCGTACTCCTATTGTCCGGCCACGCAGAGACCGCTTTGTCGACACAAATGTTGGCGTTACAGATGCAGGCTTTGTATCAAATTGCGCCGAAGTTTGAGGCGAAAATTAAACTACTCGTGTTGATGACGAATGGCGATTTGATGGCGAACACGCCAGTTGAATTTTTGGTGGAAAATTCGGACATCGCACTCGAACTTTTATATGTTGGCGAAGGTATTCCAGCAATCACAGAGTTGCCCGAACATGATGTGCTATTCGTAGCAGTTGGCGAGGCCGACGACAAGCGAGATTTGTTATTGAACCTGGAAGAGATCGTCAAAACCTGGCCACGCCCAGTATTAAATTATCCGGCAAGAATCGCTGAGCTTGGCCGTGATCGCGCTTGCACCTTATTGCAATCAGCCACGACCATAGAAATGCCAACCGCGATCAGGATCACCAGAGCGCAGATGCAAGCATTGGCGGATGAACAATGTAGTTTGCATGACTTAATTCCAGGAACCGATTTTCCTATCATTGCCCGTCCTTTGGGCTCGCACGCTGGGAATGGTTTACGTAAAATTGTTGCAGCAGACGCGGTTGCTGATTATCTGCAAGCGGTGCCTAGTGCAGAATTTTATATCGCGCGTTTTGTCGATTATCGTAGCCATGATGGCTTATTCCGTAAATATCGGATTATGTTGATTGATGGTCAGCCGTTTATTTCGCACATGGGCATTTCTAAACATTGGATGATCCATTATTTGAATGCTGGCATGACCGAGAGCGCAGAAAAGCGCGCCGAAGAAGCGCAGTTTATGGCAGATTTTGAGTCCGATTTTGCACAGCGACATGCCCAAGCTTTTGCAGAAATTCATCAGCGTACCGGGCTCGACTATGTTGGTATCGATTGTGGTGAAACCCTTGATGGCAAATTACTGATTTTTGAAGTCGATAGCGACATGATTGTGCACGCGATGGATCCGGTCGATATGTTCCCTTACAAGCAAGCACCGATGGAAAAACTATTTGCAGCTTTTCGTGCTTTGTTGTTGAAGACAGCATCCTTAGACAGTTTGGCGAATTCACTCAAATAGCTTCAATTGTTCATCCACCACTTTATCGCTGACGCTGATTCCCAAACCAATTAAGCGAACTGGGCGTTGCCGCCTTTGATAGCCGATCTGTAATAGATCGGCAAAGACTTGCTGATCGAGTTTGCTTGCGCGGCATTCGACCGTCGTTTGTTTGAAATCATTAAAACGAATTTTGATGTTGAGCTTATTAATTTGTTGGTCGGTGCCAGTACGTGCGACTTGTTTTTCAAGGCTGGCATATAAGACCGGAAGTTCAGCGATACAGTGCTGGAAATTAAGCAAATCGTGGGTATAGGTTTCTTCTATGCTGACCGATTTACGCTCTGAGCTGGCAACCACCGCGCGTTCATCAATGCCGCGGCATAAAGAAAACAGACTGCCGCCAAGCTTGCCGAATTGTTGTAATAAGTCGGACAGCGACCAGGCTAGTAAATCCTGACAAGTTTGAATCCCTAGTTGATGAAGCTTAGCTGCTGTGACTTTTCCTACGCCGAACAAGCGTGCAACCTCAAGTTGCGCGACAAAGTCTTCAACTTGCTCAGGCAAGATCACATACATGCCATCCGGTTTATTCCAGTCACTGGCGATCTTGGCGAGAAATTTATTGGGTGCGACACCGGCAGAAACGGTGATGCCAACGTCATGTGCGATCCGGTGGCGGATCTCCTGCGCAATGCGGGTTGCGCTGCCTTGCAAGCGCGTCGTGTTGCTGACATCGAGATAGGCTTCGTCTAAGGAAAGCGGCTCGACTAAATCTGTGTAATCACGATAGATTGCCAAAATCTGACGCGAGGCGATGCGATATTTTTCCATGTTTGGGCGCATCACGACCAAATCTGGACAGCGTTTGAGTGCTTGTGACGTCGGCATCGCCGAGCGAACCCCAAACTTACGCGCCGCATAATTGCAAGTCGCAATGACGCCGCGTTGATCTGCTTGTCCGCCGATTGCTAGCGGCACATTGCGCAGGTTTGGATCATCACGCATCTCTACCGATGCATAAAAACATTTCTGTCCCGCGCACTTTCTGTTATTTGACTTTCATTTGATGTGTTTTTCTAAATTTGATTTTATTCATACTTTCCTGTACTTTTGAAATTATGAATTTCCTAATTTATTGGCCTGAAGAGAGTTTGTTGATCGACGCTGGCTTCAAAAGCATCGCTAGGGTTCCCTGTATTTTCAATGAAAATTGGAATTATCAAAGGGAGGCTTCATGGTATTTGCGTGATCGTTCCCGTGGGGAAGCATTAAACCTTGGGGAGCAGACACGTTATCCCACTAAGCAGAGTCTGGAAACTTTTGGGCGGGCAATATGCAATTTCTTGGAGTGGTGCGTTTGGTCTTCACGGCCATGGCAAGAAGTTGATTACTTCAATGATCTCATTAATGGATACCAGAAACATATGGAGTCTGGAGCTTTTTCTATAAGAAAAAAGCCCCTCTCAGCTAGCACCATTAATAGTCGCATTGACGAAACTTGTAATTTTCTAAAGTGGGCGGCAAGGAAAGGTTTACGAGGATCATTCAAGGTTCAGGTTCAAAATATGAATTTCAAGCTACTTAGCAGGGGAGTAGGGAATGCTTATTTAAAAGAAGGAATCAGCAGGGTTGGTCAGGTTCGCGCAGATCCAATGGTTCTTAAAATTCCTAGTGACGAAGAAGTAGAAAGATGGCTCGATTGTGTAAAGCTGGAGAAGGGTGAAACAAAAGCCTTGATGTGCGAAATAATAATAAAAACAGCAATGCGTCGAGAAGAGTGCGTTCAGTGGCGCATTTGGACGCTGCCGGAAGATCGAAGGTCGTGGGATATTGTTGGCGATAAAATTACCTTGAAGGTTGAGTATGGTGCAAAAGGTTCGAAACGACTAGACGGCGATGGGGTGGAAGTCGGCCCAAGTAGGCAAATTGTAATTCCCCTTGAATTGGCTGAACGAATTCATTATTACAGAGAATATGTACGGCCTAAAATCCGCATGAAATTTGTAAATGCTGCATCAAACGAAACTGAGCGACGTCGGCGAATGCGAAACATTGAGAAACGATTATTTTTGTCAGAGTATGATGGTGAACCAATATCTGGGAAAATGCTGTGGAAGGCTTGGTCCGAAGTAAGCATTAAACCATATCGCGAATGGTCTCCTCATTTAGGGCGGCATTTTTGGTGTTGCCGAACACTGTTGAGCTTCTACCTAGAACGACAAAAACTGTTGGCTAAGGGAGTTGTAATTACAGGTGACTGGATCACTGGAAATGCACAAAGTGATCTACTCACAATCATTAAACCGCAGCTAGGCCATCTGGATGTAAAAACTACAAACACATATCTTCGGTGGCTTCAAAGACTAGCTCTTGGCGCGAGATATACCGACGAGTGGATTGAAAACCTAGAAGACCTCGAAGCGTTGTTTGGAGATAATTTTGGCTGATTTCTCTAGAGCTAGGAAAAAAGGTGGTGCGAACGTGCCGGTGAAATTTGCTAGCCACCGCTCGGGTTCAAATGATTTAGAATTTTGGAGCACTAGTAAGTCATCACCATATTTTGTCGATTTGAATGAATTTGCCATAGGTGTGACACAAGAGCAAATACAGCAAGACCTCTTGAGATGGAAAAAGAGAGAGGCAGTTGGATTTATTGGTCGACCATTATTGATTCAAGAAATAGCAACGTACTTTCGTGAAAGATATTGTAATTCACCAAAATCTTCTCTTAGGACGCTTCTTGGCCACGTCAGATGGTGGTGGCGATTTTTGGATCGATGTGAAGAGGTCGCACCAGTAAAATCTCTAAGAGATTTGAATGACATTCATTATGCAAAATACAGGATGGCACCTTGCGCCACCTCTTGTGCAGCCTTCTTTTTTGGGCTTGTGGAAAAAGCGAGGGCTGATTTAGGTCTGCAGCCCTTATATTGGACAGCTATTTATATCCCAGCTCAAGAAAAGGAACTGCCTGCCCTTCAAGATGTCATACAAATTTACCATTGGTTAAAACGCCCAGCGTTTGCAGCGCTTGAGAGATTTAGAAGCGATCCAACGGCAATTCCTACAAGAAATGAAGTAGTGATTCTATACTCGATTTTCTTAATCAACACTGGATGGAATCCTCAAGTAGTTCTTGATATAGACGTTGATTCGCTTGATGAAAAAGGGAATATGCGATGCATTATTCCACATCCACAAAGTAACTCGCACAGCATCGTGCAATCGATTAAAGCTCGTGCACGCAACTCCATTCAATACGCGACAAGCAACAATAAAAGACAGCTTTCACCGCATAATATTATCCTGGTCCTACTTCAACAAACAGAAGTCCTGCGTCATGGGTTAAGACAGGAACTAAATTTCTTAGAGGATCAAATACGCAATCAGAAAATGAAGGCTGCTGAGAAACAAGAGCTTTTGGTGAAGATTTCCAATAAAGTGGCGATGCTTAAATCTCCATGGATGTATCAAATTAAAGCGTTCTCAAGAAAAGCGACCACTCAACTCGATCTGGAAGATTTTGCTAGTCACATAGGTTACCTAGCAACGAACGGTAGCATTAAATACAATTTACCAGGATATAGTTCCGTTCCTATTCCAGTTCTTAAATTTGCATCTCTTGCGATAAATCGTACTCTACCTGTTGGAGCCAAGCGTATTGCTGAAGATTTGACATTGACCGATATTAGGGATGTATTTATCTCTTGGCGTTATCAAAAAAGTGGATATTCATGGTTGGACGCCATGTTGGCAGCTGGTCATGGAAACATTGAGTCGCTACGCGCATATCTTAACAAGAGGCAACACAAAGCATTTTCTCAAAAAGAATTTGTTAAGGTTACTGAACAAGTTTGGGCAACCATTGCTGAAGAGTCTGTTGAAGGTGATATCCAGTCATTTCCTGTAGTTGTTGCTGCCAAGGTGGCTGGTGTTTCGAGTCAACAAATTAAACGTTGGCGTGACGGAAAAGACCGTACTTACGTAGGGGCTGGGTGTGCAAACATTTTAAACCCTCCAAGTCATATCTCGCCAACGCATAGAGCCGGAACTGTATGCCGTGTGCAAAGATGTACTTTGTGTCCGGAAAACGCGATCTTGTTTTCAGATAGCTATATTCATTTATCCAAACGTCTTGCTGAATTGCGCTACCTCCAGAAGGAAATCTCCGAACTTAGCTGGATAGAATCTGACTTCGGAAATGAATTAGAGATGACAGAAATCGCACTGAAAGAATATGATCAAGAGTTGGTTAATATTGCAACAAAGGAATGGGAAACTGATATTGCGGAAGGGCGCCATAGTCCGCTAACAATGGAAGGATCTTATACTTAGTATGCAAACCGATCAAAATAAAACGTCGAGAAGTACTGAACAGGTCAGGTTACACGTAGCCACTACGCTAAAAACCCAAGACCTTCACCTTATGTCAGCCGATGGCCTGACTATCTTACAGCAACAACTTGGACTAGGCGATCAATGGGGTCAATTTAAATTTCCTAAGGAGTGTTTGCCGATATCACATCGTGGAGGATCATCGATTAATTTAAAGTTCAGGTTGGAGAGTGCCGCCAGTTCTGTGAATGACCTTGATTTAGCGATTCTTACCCTTGTGCGCATGACGCTCTTATGTTTTTTGACGCCAAGTCAAGCCGGCCGACATGCGCCTAGACTTCTAGATATATCGACTATTTCATCAAACCTTTCATCCATTTGGTTCCCGATCATAAAGCTTGCCTTAGAAAGGCCTGACGAGAAAAATGGCATATTACTAGGAAGAATTTCCCGCGATGACTTAAAGCACGTTAGCTATATTCGGGAGATGAATCGTTTCGAGAACTATACTGCTAGAGGTCTGTGGTCGGACAGTATTGGAGCCACTGTTAAACTCTCTCAGGAAGAAGGTTCGAACAAAACTAGTCGTAAGACGAAAATTTCGAAAAAGAAATCTGATCCATTTAAGCCATTGCCAGATGTTTTTATTCACGAAGTTGGACGCCGTGCTGCATGGTTAACCACCAATCTCACTCCCTCAGTAATGGAGGCGTTTGAAGAAATCATCATCATTCGCAAAGAGCAAACCAAACGTGGAACAATGTTTCTCAAAAGGGCCCGAGAATATTTGATTAAAAAGTCGTGGCGAACATTAGACTCCGAATCGCTTGAGTGCTTACCATTTGAGATTCAGTGTGCCAAGAAAACCTTGGGACGACCTATGAATTGGCCGCCTCGGAGTGTTGCTGATTTAACGACTATACTCGCGATCTGCCAAATGGCACATTATTTTATCGTCGCCCTTAGCGCTGGATCACGCGCATCCGAAATTCTGTCTTTTCGTATTGACTGTTTGTCCGAAACTAGTGAGGGCAATGTGTGTGCTAGTGGCAAGACATATAAGCTGGTTGAGCGTATCGGCGGGGAAAAACGGGATTGGCCCATGCCACAATTGGCAATCAAAGCTTTGCAAAATCAAATTCGATTGTCGAAATTAATCAATGAGTACATTTCGGTTGATCCGAAAATGGCAATTGTAGGTTCGACAGGATTGGCGCAGCTTTGGCGAATCATAGGAACTTCGCACATAGGAAAACCTTTGGGAGTTACATATAACATTGAGTGCAGATGGTTTGTGCATGCTCTAGGCCTGTCTCACCTTATTGACGATCAGCCATTGACTAATCATCGATTCCGAAAAACCATTGCTCGCCTTGTTGCTCTCTCATTGGTGCACGCTCCCAAAATTTTGATGGACGTATTTGGGCATAAGTCTATCGAAATGACGATGAGTTATATTTTGGCAGACCCGAACTTCCGTGCTGAAGTTCAGGAGGTTCGAAAGGAGTTAGTTATTTTGATGGCACGGAATGCAATCGAAAAAGTTGATTTAAACGGGGGCAGAGCGGCAGTTCCACTTAAACAAATAGTGAATGAAATAAAATTCAGGCGCGGGAGCGAATATGGTGCTGACGATGAAAATCAACTTGCGGAAATGTTGACTGGTCAAGGTCGATTTTGGCAGTGGGTTCGGCCTGGAGTAATGTGTACAAAACTGCCCGATCAGACAGGACCCTGTACGAAGAAACAAAGCACGCCCAACCCAGCTCGATGCGACAGTCAATGTGATTACCGACTTGAGCAATCGGAGAACCGTAAACAAGTGGACGAAACGATTGGCGATATCGTTTTCAAAATAAAGTATGCGAGAGCTCGCGACGAATTTGTTCTTGCAGAATTGTGGGAGGGGCAGCTATTGACCCATCTAAGACGGTTTGAAGATCTACGCCTAAAATGGAGCCAAGATTCAGTCGTAAATATCGTACTAAAGAGAGCTGAAAAGAGTGAAGATGTTAAAAGATACTAAGGATAAAAAAATTAATGACGCTTTTAGTGAGGCAGGATCCAAGCATGCAAGAGGAAGAACTGCAGACGTTATTCAAAGGACGCGTGAGGCCTTGGCTAAAATGGAAGCGGAAATCATTGAAAATTTTGGTGTTTATCCTGAGAATTCTGGAAGGCTTACACAAACAGAAGTATGTCGCCGAGCGGGAATTGCAAAAATAACTTTGCACAGTCCAGCCCACCGCCAGACCACACGACTTGAGGTCGAGAGTTGGATTGCGAAGCAGCAGATAAAGCGTAAGTCAGAGGTTCAAAAGTTCGTATCTGAACGCGCTGATTTTTGGAAAAATGAGCATGGAAAAGTAGCAAGTCAAATCTGTCTATACGAGCTTCAGTTGATTGAAAAAGACGTGGAAATAAGGCTGTTGCGGGCCGAGAATGAGGTGTTGCGTGAACAGCTCACAATGTCTGGAAGACGAAAGATCGCTGCGTTGCCAAAAAGAGGAAAATAGATCACCCAACAGGCGTGCTTTGTGTCTCCTGATTAACTTCTAATTATTTGCACAAATTTGGCCAATAGAATTGCATTGTATAGTGCTACTCACACATTTGATAGGGGGTGAGGAGTTAATCGCGTCAGAGGTGAAAATGACTTTCTAGAGGTGTATTAGCTCATACCCGATCTGACAGTTACCAGTTTTTCTAGAGCCTGTAAATAAATTTGTGTAAATGTCCACGGTCTATTAACCTCTCGAGCGAGGAATTACCGATGGACATTTTAATGGATAGAGAAAAACTGAAAGCTTTGGCAAAAGAGCTTGCCAAGGACATCAAGACGGAAGCAGATCTGAATATGCTTTCGAGGGAGCTGGTCAAGCTCACTGTAGAAACAGCCTTAAACGCTGAACTCACCGAACATTTGGGTTACGAAAAGCATTCGGATAGCAAGCCAGGGCGTGGAAATACACGCAATGGCAGCACTGCAAAACGGCTCAAAGGTACGCATGGAGAAGTAGAAATTCTCACGCCACGAGACCGTGACGGCAGCTTCGAGCCGCAGCTCTTACGCAAAGGGCAAACGCGCATGACTGCGATGGACGATCAAATTCTGACGCTGTACGCGAAGGGACTGTCTACCCGTGAAATTGTGCAAACCTTCAAAGAAATGTACGACGCGGACGTGTCGCCTACATTGATTTCCAAGGTCACAGACCGCGTTCTGGAGCAGATCACACAATGGCAATCTCGTCCACTTGACCCCATTTATCCTATTGTCTATTTGGATTGCATCGTCATTAAAATTCGCGACAATATGCGCGTCATCAACAAGGCAATTTACTTGGCGCTTGGCGTAAACATGGAGGGTAAAAAAGAGCTGCTCGGCTTATGGATGTCCGATAATGAGGGGGCAAAGTTCTGGTTATCTGTGCTGACCGAACTAAAAAATCGTGGCGTGCAAGATATTCTAATCGCCTGTGTCGATGGTCTTAAAGGGTTCCCTGAAGCGATTGCCGCCGAGTATCCGGAAACCCGCATTCAGCTATGCATTGTTCACATGGTGCGTAATAGCTTGAAGTATGTGTCGTGGAAGGACTACAAGGCTGTTACCGCTGATCTCAAGCGAATTTATCAAGCCACGACTGAGGATCAAGCATTGACCGAATTAGAGCGCTTTAGTCAGCAATGGAGTGAACAATATCCACAAATTGCCAAATCATGGACGACACACTGGGTCAATTTGCGCACGCTATTTGAGTATCCTCCAGAAATACGCAAAGCAATCTACACGACCAACGCGATCGAGTCCCTCAACAGCGTCATCCGTTCGGCAACCAAGCGAAGAAAGCTATTTCCAAGTGATGAATCAGCCATGAAAGTGGTATATCTCGCCATCTCTCAGGCTGCAAAGAAATGGACGATGCCGATTCACAATTGGCGTATGGCCTTAAATCGTTTTATGATTGAGTTTGGCGATCGCATTCAAAAATACGATCACTAATTTGTTCCGTGGCATTTACACAGAATTTCTTACAGGCTCGTTTTTCTAGGGTGTCTGTCAGATTAGATTTGAGTCAAATTCTTTTCAACCCAAATCAATTTCCCTTCAAGCAAAGTATCCATTGGCGTTCTGCCGCAGCACATTTTGCCTTGATGAGTTCGTTCATTGTTATAGTAAATGAGCCAAGCGTCCAGGTCTTTTTGTAATTCATCGAGCGTCGTATAGATCTTTTTACGGAACGTCACTTGATAGAATTCCTGCAAAATAGTTCTATGGAATCGTTCGCAAATACCATTGGTTTGTGGCGACATCGCTTTCGTTTTGGTGTGATCAATATCGTTGATAGCCAAATAAAGTTGGTAGTCATGTTGTTCAACTTTACCGCAAAATTCCGTACCTCGATCCGTCAAGACACGCAGTACAGAAAGCTCATTGGCTTCATAGAACGGTAACACTTTATCGTTGAGTAAATCAGCCGCCGTGATCGGGGTTTTTGTGGTGTAAAGCTTGCAATGAGCGACTTTACTGTAGGTATCAACATAGGTCTGTTGGTAGATACGGCCCACGCCTTTAAGGTTACCCACATAGAAGGTATCTTGCGAGCCAAGATAGCCAGGATGCGCCGTTTCGATTTCACCACAGGCTTCATCGTCATCTTTCTTCTTTTCCAATGCGGCAACCTGTGCATCGTTTAAGAGGATGCCGTCACTTGCCACTTTCGCTTCCAGCGCCTTGAGTCGCTTCTTGAAGTTTT
>JAYVHZ010000628.1:0-2897 GCA_043770645.1 Undibacterium sp.
AAAACTGTCTCGACACCCGCGACGGTTGGTCTATCAAAACGCGTATCTCTTAACGTCACGGCATGTGCAGACATAGCGTCCCGAATGTGCTCAGCCCACTGTTGTAACGCTGGCGATTTCTCTAATTCAAGCAGTAAAGTAGTTGCGGCAGTAGTAGCACTATTTGCCAATTGCCCTAGCCAATCGCGCACGCGCCAAGAATTGCTCATTGCTGAGTTTACAAAACCCTCTTGAAACATACCTTCTGGATAGGAACCAACCCCGAATATATTGACTAAACCTGCCGCAGTAGTGTCGGAGAAATTGAAAGCGCACCGCGAACTTTGGGGGTGTGTAAAAAACTTGCTTAAATGGGAAATTTTATCGGGAGAATTCTTGACGTGTTCAATCAAGGGTTGCAGAAATGCCGTCTCGTTAACTACTAGCGCAGCACCAAGCCAGTAGGTACGCTGTGTGGGGTCAAGTGTTTTTGCGGCCAGTCTACCGACGATCACCGCTAAAAGCGCTTCTCGGTCAAGATGCGCAATTCCAGCCTTCAATAAGCTTTCCAACATCGGTAGCTGCGCAAGCTTTGCCCGCAATGGAAAATCCGAAAGCAATGGCAATACTGCAAGCTTCGCAACTTTTGCAAAGCTTGGGCTATGCGCTAGCGCGTACAAACCGCGCGCATTATCGCTCGACTTTTTAAAGTGAGCGGCAGTATTAATTATGCACGCCTGAGCGACTAATTCAGGGCGCACCATCGCAACAGCATCGAACCAATCAGAGCTAATTTGTGCATCCACGCCATAAACATAGAAGCTTGCGACGCCGATCGAGAGTAGTGCGTCATTCAAGAAAAGTAATTTTTCCGCCTCGTCGGAGTACATGAGTTCGCAGCTGACGATTATTGCTGGTGTTAGAAAATGCACTTTGTTTTTTATCGCTGAATTAATAATCTCATCGACAGATGGCAAATCACGTCGATTAAGCGTATTTTTCAACGCAAAAATTACTGCACTTCGCAACTCATTATCTTCGCCCAATAACAATGTGAGCCTTTCCTCAGCCGAACTATTTGAGTCGCCAGAGATTCCGAGATAGGTTAATGCGAGGATATGTAAAAGATCACGTCTACCCGCATTTTTCAACATCTGCGGGACGTCTGCACGAATGGCTGCACGCCTCTTTTCTTGCGCATCCGTTCGGCGAGCAATATCAAATCTGATCTCATCCCGTCGATCCTGCTGCTCGATACTCAACGTTGATTTAACAGCCAAGTAGTCTGCAAACGCAGGACTGGCGGCCGTCCAACGGGCGAGCTCATCAGCGCTGCCAGCAAACTGAGGTTCAAAATTACCATCTAAACCGAAGAAGCAATTGTAGTAACTATCAATTTTCGCGGGATCAGTTTCGCCTAACGCTTGTTGAAATAGCCATTCATTAAAATCGGCAGGCTTCGGTGCGCCATGCAAGCGCGCCATCGCAGGATATGGAAAATGCGGATGCTCTGCAAGTTGATCGAATGCGACTCTTAATATTGCTTTGTACCGCGCTGGTCTTGCTTGAAACCACTCATAGACTTGCACCTTTCCATCTTTATCCAAGTGGCTGTGGTGATGTTTATCCAAACATAAGCCTAACCAATTGAACACCGTTTCATCATCCGTTTTATCCCCATGTATCGTGAGATTGCACGGCACGATGGAACTGCTTAAATCCCAAAAAAGATCGTTATGCGCAACGGGCGCAATGGACTGGATTTTGGCAAGTGCATCGCACACTTGAGGCAGCAATTCATCAGCTGTTTGTCTTAGCAAAAGATCGCACCAAAAATACTTATAAATACCGATTAAACGATCGTTCTTAGGTCTGTGCAAATGGTCGAGAACCGTTTCGATACTCAACAGACTTGGATAGAACTTCGCTAATAGCTTGCCGAGTAATTCATCCTCTGCATCCGCTACAACCCCAGACCGAATCTCATCCAAAAGCATATGCAATACCGAACTATCCAACTCGAAATGCTTTAAATACACTTGAAGTGCGAACACGCGAAGATGCCCGGGATAAGCTGAGTTTCGGACAACGTAAAGCAGTGTAGTGGCTAAAGATGGAATTGCATTTGCAGCCTCCATCGCCTTTAACATTACTAAAGCCACAGCATGATTTTCTGCTTGGCTCGACTCCGCCAACAGCGCAGCCTTTATGGCTTCGGCCATATCTTCAGAGGCCAGCGCGCCAAGCGGGGCGTTATCCCATTGCCGACATACTGATGCGGAGGAGAATTTTGCGGCAATCGCGATGTTTTTAAAAATTCGTTGCTTTTCTGGCACTGAAAAACATGCAACATCACCATACAGCGCAACACCCATCGGATCAGCGTCAATCAGTTGGCTTCTAGCTTCCGCAACAAATACAGCAAGCCATGCATGCAAACCTCGCAGGGACGTCACGATGCCACCATCAAAGCCTTTAAGCAGCGCCAAAGCCCTACCCAACGAAAGCTCTTGCTCAATGCGATTTGCCAAATATCGCGCAGCCAAATATTCGGCTATAGTCCGATGCGCTGGCATAAATGCGTTAGCTGCAGTCGACTCAAATACGCGCGTTTCGATTACCTTTTGCAACTTCAATTCCTGGGGATTACCCAACGAGTTTAGAAGCTGTACACGATCTTCTACGGTACCAAATTTGGCAAAGCCGCGCACGTCAGCGATTAGGTAAAGGCAACTCAAATAACCTGCAGCGTCCAGTAGTTGTTGCTCACTGAGCCAACTTTTATGCTTTCCAGACTCATGGACGTTGCTATGTTCAGTCAATAAATTGCTTACCGTGAGCGCGTAGACTTCGCGGCGGCTGCTTGGCCAATGATTGTTGGCAGACACAGCGTTTGCAAGCAACTTAAGCGTTTGCGG
>JAYVHZ010000629.1:0-4603 GCA_043770645.1 Undibacterium sp.
TTTGAAAACCTCGTCTTACATTTCTTTTTTTGGAGAAAAATATGAAACATGCAGTGATCGCATTGAGAAAAAAAGTTCTACTTTCCATGTTGGCAGCAGGTAGCTTGTCAGGTTTGGTGGCGACCCCGACGATGGCATCAAGCCATCGTGAAGCACCATTTATTACCCGTATGCCAAAGGTCGATGCCTCTGACCTGTATATGTTTCGTAGCTACGAAGCGAACCGCAAAGACTTCGTGACCTTGATCGCCAACTATGTTCCATTGCAAGCGGCTTACGGTGGGCCAAATTATTTTTCTATGGATCCAGATGCTTTGTATGAGATTCATATTGATAATAATGGCGACGCAAAAGAGGACATTACTTTTCAATTACGCTTCAATAATCAAAACAAAAACAACACACTTAAAATCGGCGAAAAAGACGTATCGATTCCTTTGTTAATCAATGGCGGTCCGATTAATGCGGTGAATCCAGCTGGCATTAACTTGCGCGAAACGTACACGATTTCGATGGTGAAAGGCGATCGTCGTACGGGTACTGTGACTAAAATCACCAACGCCGCTGGCGGGGCAGCGATGTTCGATAAGCCGATTGATAACGTCGGCAATAAGTCGATTCCTGACTACGCTGCTTACGCAGCTAAGCATGTCTACGACATCACGATTCCTGGTTGCGCCACACCGGGCCGTGTATTTGTTGGGCAGCGTAAAGACCCGTTCGTGGTCAATCTTGGTGAAACCTTTGACTTAGTTAACATCAAAGCACCTGCCACGGCTTTCGACCCGAATGCTGAAAAAGCCGGACGTGATGACTTGAGTACCGCCAACGTCACTGCGATCGAAATGGAAGTGCCTATCAGTTGTTTAACCAATGGTATGGAGCCAGTGATCGGCGCATGGACAACGGCTAGCGTTCGTCAAGCGCGTTTAATTAATCCTACGCCATCAAGCAATACGGCTTCCAAAGAAGGTGGCGCTTGGACGCAAGTTTCTCGTCTTGGTATGCCTTTGGTCAACGAAGTAGTGATCGGTTTAAAGGACAAAGACCAGTTTAATCACAGCAAGCCTAGCGCCGATGGACAATTCGCTACCTACGTTACCAATCCGACTTTCCCAGCCATCGTCGAAATTTTGTACGGTTCAGCGGGAGCGAAAGCGCCAACTAACTTTCCACGTAATGACTTGATCGCTGCTTTCTTGACAGGTGTAAAAGGCGTGAATCAACCTGCTAACGTCGTGGGTTCAGAAATGTTGCGTTTGAATACCTCGACTCCGGCCAGCGAAAAGCAAGGACGTCTGGGTGTAATCGGTGGTGATAACGCTGGTTTCCCGAATGGCCGTCGTCCTGGTGATGACGTAGTTGATATCGTCTTGCGTGTCGCGATGGGTCGTTTGTGTGTTTTGAGTATCGGTTGTGTTCCTAGCGATGCGCCAGCTGGAAAATTGGACTTCACTGACGGTGCCTACTTGGACAGCAGCTTTTTCAATAACAGTTTCCCTTATTTGAAAACACCGATTGCGGGTTCTCTTAAACATTAAGCGCTAAAAGCCAAGTATCTCGATTTTTAAGAAAGGAAATCATGATGAAACGAACTAAAAATTTACCTTCGCTGGCGTTAGTTGGCTTGGTGTTGGCTTTGAGTGCATGTGGTGGATCGAGTAGTTACCGCAATGATGTTGTGGTGAAAGAACCAGAACCGAAGATGATCGACGCCTTCACCAAATTTGTGATGAATTTGCTGGTCAGTTCTCCAGACAATCAGGAATCAGTCGCCGTCAATGATGTCGCGCTGACTTCACCTGATAACACAGAGCCTGAGATAGTTAACTAAACGAAGCGAAAGTAGGGAGAGTACATCCCGCGCTGGGCAAGCTTCGATAGTGTAGTCGAGGCACGAGCGGCGCGGGTTGTCCCCGCCCTACGAAATTTTCTACAGATGTCCATGTGTGATGTGCGAATTGAGCAGAGATAATATGATTTACCCAAAAATAGCTATCGTAGTTTCCGTGGCATCGAGCCTAGTCTTCAGCGGACTGTTGATAAGTTCCCACGCACAGGCGCGGCAATATGTGCCTGCTGACGGCAAGGTGGTGGTGGAACATCTGAAAAAAGATGCGTTGCAACGCCAATTGCAGACCATGCGTCAGGAGTTGAACGCACAACCTCAGAACGTGAGCTTAGCGGCAAAATTGGCAAGAGCCTACATTGCCCAAACACGTAATACTGGCGATCCGCGTTATCTCGGTTATGCCCAAGCGGCCTTGTCACCGTGGTGGAAGGAAGTGCAAGCGCCCTCAGAAATTCTAGTTCTGCGCGCCACCATTTTACAAAGTACACATCAGTTTTCTGCGGCGCTGAATGATCTCGATTTGGTCCTGAAATTGGATAGAGAAGATCCACAAGCGTGGCTCACGCGTGCCACCATACTACAAGTTTTGGGCCGTTATGATGAAGCGAAGCTTAGCTGTGCTCGGCTACAAAATGTGGCACCGGAAATTATTACTTCGACCTGTCTCAACCAAGTTGCCAGCTTAAATGGCGAAGCAGAGAAGAGTTACCACGCCTTGGTTGCCACGCTCAAAAAAACCAGCAAGATCGATGCAGGAATTAAGATTTGGGTACTGACCTTATTAGCTGAAATAGCGCAGAGACGTGGCGACGCGGTCGCTGCACAAACTTGGTTTGGACAAGCTATGCAAACTGATACGCCTGATAGTTATTTGCTAGGGGCGTATGCCGATTTTTTATTAGATCAAGGACGCTTTCCCGAAGTGCTTAATCTACTTAAAGATAAAACGCGCAATGACTCCTTGCTGCTGCGTTATGCGATCGCATTACAAAAACAAAACGCGCCAAACGCGGCGGAACAGATAGGCGTGTTAGAACAAAGATTTAAGGCTGCAAGCATGCGCGAGGATACGGTGCATCAACGAGAACATGCTCGCTTTGAATTACAGCTAAAAAATAATTCAGCAGCAGCACTGGTGCTAGCGCAGAAGAATTGGGCAGTACAAAAAGAGCCAGCAGATTTGAGAATTTATCTGGAAGCGGCGCTTGCTAACAAGAATCCTCTAGCCGCTGCGCCCGCTTTAGAGTGGATGAAAAAAAGTAAGTTAGAGGACAAAGTGATACAAAAATTGGCGCTTAAATTGAATGGAGTGCTGTGATGCGTGGATTCAAATTTTTATCTTTGCGTCGATTCGTCGCTCTACTAATCGCCGCATTATTAACACTCACTAATACCGCTTACGCACATAAACCCAGTGATAGCTACTTAGCGCTCAAGGTTGAAAAACAATTTGTGCAAGGGCGCTGGGATATTGCCTTGCGTGATTTAGATTATGCGATAGGTCTAGACAGCGATGACAATGGTGAACTCACTTGGGAAGAGGTTCGTACCAAGCACAAAGACATCGCCGCATACGCTTTGGCACGCTTGACGATCGCTAACAGTGTAGCCGCTGGTGAACAGGCTTGCCGGGTCGAATTAGGTGAGCAAATGTTAGAGCAGCATTCGGACGGCACCTATGCGGTGATTTTCTTTAAGGCGTTTTGTGCTGACTATAGTTCGCTTAAATTGCACTACCAACTTCTATTTGATATCGACCCGCAGCATAAAGGCTTACTGAAATTAAGCAACGTGGCAGGACAAGTGTCTACCGCAATTTTCAGTCCAGAGACTGCGCGACAAGAATTTAGCTTGTCTCAAATCGGATGGTGGCAGCAGTTCAGTGATTACGTGAAGCACGGCATGTTTCATATTTGGATAGGCTACGACCATATCTTGTTTTTGTTGTGCTTGCTTTTGCCAGCAGTGCTGCTGCGTGCACCGTCGCAGGCACCGTTGCGGGCGCCGTTCCGGGTGCCGTTACAGCGGTCGCACAATTGGGTAGCGGCAACGAGTTTCAAATCGGCTGGTATGGATGTGTTCAAAATAGTGACCGCCTTTACCGTGGCGCATTCGATTACCTTGTCACTGGCGAGTCTGCAGATCCTTAATTTGCCCACGGTATTGGTGGAGTCGGCCATCGCACTCTCAGTGATCTTGGCAGCGCTGAATAATATTTATCCCGTAATACAGGGAAAACGTTGGTTACTCGCTTTTGTCTTCGGTTTAATTCACGGCTTCGGTTTTGCTAGCGTCTTAGCAGATCTGGGTTTGCCACAGTCTGCGTTGGCTTTAGCACTGGTGGGTTTTAATGTCGGCGTAGAGCTTGGACAATTGGCGATCGTCGCGGTGTTTTTGCCGTTGGCATACCTCACACGTAAAACATGGATGTATCAAAAATTGATATTGAATGGCGGCTCAGTCGCCATCGTTTTGTTAGCCGCCATTTGGTTATGCGAGCGAGTTTTCGATTTGCGCATATTTCCTGCTTAATTCCTTGTCAAAAAATTGTCAACGCCTGAGCCTAAGCTCAGGTTTATGGCGATAGGTATGATTTCGCGACGATGTTTAAGTTGATTGCTCTGAGCAAGGTGAGGATCTGTGCAGAGCAATCGCATGAATTTTGCATAAGTACGCGTTACATAAAATTCTTTGCCCAGAGACACGGAGACACTCCAGCTGGTTTTTAGTAGGATATCAAAGGCTTTCGTG
>JAYVHZ010000630.1:0-1636 GCA_043770645.1 Undibacterium sp.
ACATCATCAGCGTCTGTTAGCCACTGAGTTCGATACCTCGACTCCGCTGACTTTTCACGACTTAATCAAAACGAAAACTGCGTATAGTGTCGTGTTTCATGATGCAAATTTACGTCAGCAATTTAATGAAGGTCTAAAGAAAATTCGCGCCAATGGGAGCTATCAAAAGATTATCGATGCCTACAGGTAGCGCGTTCTTGCATTTATCAGATGCATAATCATTGGTCGCCTACATCTTAGGAGAAACGTCGACACTCGCAAATTAAAATGATGCCATTAAGACTAACCAACACATTTTAATACCAGCTTTCTTGCATTTCAGTAGCTAAAACCCACCGTTTATCCCAAAGTAATTGCAAAGTCGCAGCAAGCCACGCAAACTTCATTTGACTCAATTGTACGGACTAGCTTTATCAGCATGTACACGTTGTTTCAACCTCCCTTTTTTCGTCATCTCAAGTTCTCTTGAGATGACGTTTTTTTTACTTCTTAATTCATCAAGACCACAAATTAAATCTGCATAGAGACACTTCTTAACGCTTCTGCTTTAAAAATCGCACCAACATATCACCAAAATCAGCGATGTTTTTGTTTGAAATAATGTTCAAAGTGTCTTTAGGTGTATGCCACTCTGATAAATTGGTCCAGTCGATGATATGCAAAAATGGTAAACCTAATTGTGCGAATGGTAGATGATCATCTTCAATCGCAATATTCGCAGCGGCTATTTTTGTATTGGTTTTTTGCCCCAAAAACTTTTGCGCCAGCTGTGGATTAGAGCCACTCGTGATAAATAAATTTTGGTTTTTGTGGCCGATCATATCCAAAATCAATACCGCTTTAACAGGCAAATTCTGATACATCACACCTTCAAATTGCTTCGTCATATTTGCTGCAAAAGCGCGTGACCCATGCGTATTGTCGGTAATCCCAAGAAGACGATCTGCATCACTCCATTCGGGCAAGGTCGCTTCTTCACCATCGAAAAATGTTAAGGCGATGCTGCAATCCAAAAAGCGACCCATCGCTTTATTTTCTGTTTTACTGCTATTTTCTTGAAGACGTATCACCTGAATCACACGCGCCAATTCTTGCATTGCCGCGGTCGAAGAACCGCCATCATTGGCGCCGACAAAGGAGAAATCTTTATAAAATTTGGTGTCGTAGTGACCACCGATCAATATCATGCAACGCTCACTCCCTTTAGAAATCGCGATGACATTTTCACCCTCAACTTCTTTAATCGGCGCAGCTTGTTTGTCTTTTCCACCTAATTGATGATGCGCGAGATTCGGAATTTTCGTCTTGAACTTTTGACTTTGTACCTGCCAACCATATTTGCTTAAACCTGATTTAATGTCCTGAGCCAATTTCTTTTGCTCTGCACTTGCCATCGGATGTGGCGCCCTAGTAAAACGCTTCATTGCGGCGTCAATATTCGTCACTTGAAACTCAGTGCTTTGAGAAGTCTCCACCGCGACAGCACTGTGGCTTGCCATGAGACTGACCGCAAAGACACTCATGAATAAAGCGTTCAACAAACTCGGCATACCTACTCCCGTTTTCAAATGTGTTCAAACCGCAAACTGCAAACGATACAAGTTTGCATAGGCAGCATCTTTCGCCAGTAATTGCG
>JAYVHZ010000631.1:0-9445 GCA_043770645.1 Undibacterium sp.
TGGCCGAGATCCAGTCCGACATCGCAGTTCACATTAATCGAGCTGTCACGAGCTTGCAATTTCAAGATTTGACCAGTCAATTAATTTCAAGGACGGTGCAACGTAGTGCCGGATTACGTGAGTTGCTTTCGACCTTAGATATTGTCGGTAATGTGATACCGAGTGATGGTGGTAGCGATGAAATATCGCTGGTTTTGAGTGAGCTAACTGAGAAACTTGAACAGCAAAGTATTGAGTTAAAGAGTTTGCTTCGTAAAACGGTAAATCAGCAGCATTTGAATAGTGGCGATATTGAATTATTTTAGTGGTTGATTGAAGTGAGAATTTTTCTCGTTTTTTTCTGAATGGAGTGATGATGGCCAAAACAATTTTAGCGGTAGATGATTCTGGATCTTTGCGCCAAATGGTTGCATTTAGTTTGAAGGCTGCAGGGTATCAAGTTATCGAAGCTGTCGATGGTCAAGACGGACTTGAAAAAGCCAAAAATCAAGTCGTGGATTTAGTGCTCACAGATCAAAACATGCCAAGGATGGATGGCTTGACGCTGATTAAGTCTTTGCGTGCATTGTCTACCTACCAAAGAGTGCCGATTTTGATGCTGACGACTGAGTCTAGTGATGACATGAAAGCCAAAGGGCGTGCCGCGGGTGCGAATGGTTGGTTGGTTAAACCTTTTGATCCTCAGAAATTAACTGAAGTTGTTAAGAAAGTTATTGGTTGATACGTAGAGATATTTGCCAGACATTTGCGTGAATAATGGGGTGAAATAATGACGATTGACATGAGTCAGTTCTTCCAGGTTTTTTTTGATGAGGCTGAAGAACTTCTCGCAGAAATGGAGAAGTTATTATTAGGTGTTGATATTTCATCTCCAGATCCAGAAGATTTGAACGCAATTTTTCGTGCAGCGCATTCTATAAAAGGAGGGGCTTCAACTTTCGGACTTGCAGATATGGCGGAAGTGACACACATCCTAGAAAATTTATTAGACAAAATTCGCAAAGGTGAGATGCATCTGACCGCCGATCATGTCGATGCATTCCTAAATGCTAAAGATATCTTGAAAATGCAGTTGGATGGACATCGTTTGGGGGCAGTGGTTGACCTTGATGCGGTTGGCGATGTGCGAATGTTGTTGCAATCTTTTGTTATAGATGATCTGACGCCAAAGGCGATACCCGCTCCGAACTTTGCGCATGTCAATCTCTCGTCGGATACGTCTGAAAAGTATCAACATTGCTTTAGGGTGAATTTCCAAGACGTAAAATCAACTGATTTAATTCTTTTGACTTCTGAGCTTGGATTGCTGGGGGTTGCACATTCTGAAAAATTAGCGCAGGGACAAGATTCCATTGTGTTAAATACCAATGGTTCAGAGGATGACATTTTTGCTGTGTGCTCATTCATTGTCGATGCTAAGAAAATGACTATTCTGAGCGAAACACCCACACAGAATTCGGGAACTAAAGTTGAGCTCAGTGATGATGAATTAGGATATGGTTTTTTTGACCCCGTTGAATCCATGTTTCCGCCATTGGAAAGTCAAGAGCTTGTCATTTCTACTAAGGTAGATGCTGAGAAAGCTGCGCAGGAAGAGCTTGCGGCTAGTCTTGCAAAGGGACATCCAAAAAAAGAAGTCGAGAAAAATACGACTGCTCAAGAATCAACCACTATTCGGGTGGGAATCGAAAAAGTCGATCAGATCATCAATCTCATAGGTGAATTAGTTATCACTCAGGCTATGTTAAATCAACGAACACAGGATCTTGATCCTGTCTCAAATGAACGTTTGCTGAGCAGTGTCGCACACCTCACACGGAATACGAGAGACTTACAGGAAGCTGTCATGTCTATTCGTATGATGCCGATGGATTATGTTTTTTCAAGATTTCCTCGAATGGTTCGTGATCTTGCGAATAAATTAGGCAAAAAAGTCGAGTTTGTTACTTATGGCGCATCGACGGAGCTAGATAAAGGTTTGATTGAGAGAATTGTTGATCCCTTAACGCATTTGGTCAGAAATAGTATTGACCACGGCATTGAGATGCCGGCGATTCGAGCGGGAAGTGGGAAGAGCGAAGTGGGAAAGCTCTCTTTGTCTGCGGTACATCAAGGCGGAAATATTGTTATCGAGGTGTCTGATGATGGTGGCGGTTTGCACCGTGATAAGATTTTATTGAAGGCGAAACAGAATGGCTTGGTTGTATCGGATTCGATGTCGGATTCTGAGGTTTGGCAGCTGATTTTTGCACCAGGTTTTTCGACCGCAGAAGTAGTCACCGATGTTTCCGGTCGTGGCGTAGGAATGGATGTCGTGAAACGCAACATTACCCAAATGGGCGGTGTGGTTGATATTCGTTCTGCTAAAGGTTTTGGAACAACGATCACTATCTCACTGCCATTGACTTTAGCAATTTTAGATGGCATGTCAATAAAGGTCGGCGAAGAGATTTATATATTGCCTTTGGGATTTGTGGTGGAATCATTGCAGCCTCAACATGAGGACATTAAAGAGATCAAAGGAAAAGGACGAGTTATCAAAATTCGCCATGAATACTTGCCTTTGATACCTCTTTTTGAAACTTTTAATATTACACCTAAACATACTGATCCCTCAGACGGCATTACGGTAATTGTTGAGGTTGACGGAAAAAAAGCTGCTCTATTTGTCGACGATTTAGTGGGTCAGCAACAAGTTGTGGTGAAAAATATCGAATCGAATTACAGAAAAATTCCAGGTATTTCAGGCGCCACGATTTTGGGTGATGGTGGAGTCTCCTTTATTCTAGACGTTGCGGCGATTTTGCGGTCTGTGCGTTAAATTTTGAGATTAGTAAGTTCTAAAAGGAATCAATCATGATACAAAGCTCAGATAGTCTACATAAGAAAACTCAGTCCGAGAATGGTGGCCTCGCCACCCACGAGTTTTTGGCATTTACACTTGGAAATGAAGAATATGGGATCGATATTCTGAAAGTTCAGGAAATTCGCGGATATGAAGCAGTTACGCGAATTGCGAATGCACCCGAGTTCCTCAAAGGCGTAATTAATCTTCGAGGAATTATTGTTCCAATCGTTGATATGCGTATTAAGTTCAACTTAGGCACACCAACCTATGATCAATTGACAGTCGTCATCATCTTGAACATCGGTAGTCGAGTGGTAGGGATGGTGGTCGATAGTGTTTCAGATGTGATGACTTTGCTCCCTGAACAAGTTAGACCTGCTCCGGAAATGAACACAACCTTCAATGATGATTTTCTGATTGGCTTAGGTACATTGGAAGAACGTATGTTGATTTTGGTTGATATCGAAAAATTGATGTCTAGTCCCGAGATGGGACTGATGGATCATTCTGACTGATGGTGCTAGATTGAAGTTTTAAATACATCCTTAGAAGTGGAAAAGTGCGAATGGCAAAGCCCGCAGATCGATCAGAAGGTGAAAAAGAATTCGTGTTTAATGGTCGAGACTTCGACCGTGTCCGAAGCTTGATTTATCAACGTGCTGGTATCTCGTTGTCGGATAGTAAACAAGAGATGGTGTATAGCCGACTTGCAAGACGCTTGAGAGCAACTGGGATTAGTTCGTTTTCAGTTTATCTCGATATGTTAGAACGTGAAGCCGAAAGCGCTGAATGGGAAGCGTTTACGAACGCTTTGACGACAAATTTAACGTCGTTCTTTCGTGAAGAACATCACTTTCCAATCTTGGCCGAACATGCGAAGAAAAGATCTGGACATTTGAGAATTTGGTGCTCAGCGAGCTCAACTGGTGAGGAGCCCTATTCAATTGCGATATGTATATGCGAAGCACTCGGTACCATGAAACCAAATCTCGAGATAATTGCAACTGATATCGATACGAACGTTCTTGGTGTTGCTGCAAAGGGTGTCTACAACGCTGACAGAATCGAGAAATTGCCCAGTGATATTGTTCGAAAATATTTCTTGAAAGGACGCGGAAAGAACGAAGGGACGGTGTTAGTAAGGCCAGAACTTCGGGATTTGATTACCTTCGAGTCTTTAAATTTACTCGAAGATCGTTGGAGTTTAAGTGGTGAGTTTGATGCGATTTTCTGTAGAAACGTCATGATTTACTTTGATAAACCAACGCAATCAAGTATTTTGAAAAAATTTGTGCCGCTAATGAGGTCTGATGGATTATTGTTTGCCGGACACTCAGAAAATTTCTTATATGTTTCTGATGATTTTAAGTTGCGTGGAAAAACAGTCTATGTTTTAGCGAGTCAAGAAGATAAACGTAAGAAATCGACTTCTTATGATCTAAATAAAGGGTGATCCATGAGTCAGTTTAGTGAAGAACACTTTGCCACTAACGTTTATTATGATCGCACTTTTGATTGTGATGCGGCTAAGATTTTACCTGGTGAATTTTATTTCACTGGCAAAGATATGTTGATTGTGACCGTGCTTGGTTCTTGTGTATCCGCATGTATTCGAGATCGAGTTTCTGGCGTTGGTGGTATGAATCATTTTATGTTGCCGGATGGCGGCGAAAATTCTGAAAACCCTGTCTCTGCTTCGATGCGCTACGGAACTTATGCGATGGAAGTACTGATCAATGAATTACTCAAAGCTGGTGCACGTCGCGAAAATATGGAGGCTAAGGTCTTCGGCGGTGGCAATGTTCTGCGCGGCTTTACTGCAATCAATGTCGGGGAGCGCAACGCTAAATTTGTGTTAGATTATTTGCGGATGGAAAGAATGCGGGTGATCGCTGAGGATTTAAATGATATCTACCCTAGGAAAGTCTATTTTTTTCCTAAAACGGGTAAAGTCCTTGTGAAGAAATTGAAGGTCGAACACAACGATACGCTGAAAAAACGCGAGCTCGATTATGCAAGCAGATTGAAAAGTGCACCAGTCGGTGGTGATATTGATTTGTTTTAAAATAATTGACATGAGAATCTATAAGCCAAAATCGTCCAGCAATGAAGATTCAGGCACCGTGAGGGCAGAATGAAAATTAAAGTCTTGATCATTGATGATTCTGCGCTAATACGAAGCATTTTGACTGAAATTATTGGTTCGCAGAATGACATGGAAGTTGTTGGTGCCGCGCCTGATCCTTTGGTCGCAAGGGACTTGATTAAACAGTGTAATCCCGATGTTCTGACACTCGATGTTGAGATGCCAAAGATGGATGGGCTAGATTTCTTGGAAAAATTGATGCGATTGCGTCCGATGCCAGTTATTATGGTTTCGTCTTTGACTGAACGCGGATCGGAAATTACCATGCGGGCATTGGAGTTAGGTGCGGTAGATTTTGTTACTAAACCGAAGCTTTCAATTCAAAGTGGAATGTTGGAGTATGCTCAAGTTATTACAGATAAAATTCGAGCGGCATCAAAAGCAAAAATACGATCAAGAGTGATTTCACCTAGTGCCTCAGTTTCACAAGTACATACGGTTTTGCCGTCTGTAAAAAACCCTTTGGTAAGTAGTGAAAAGTTGATCATTATTGGCGCATCAACTGGGGGAACCGAGGCAATTAAAAGTTTTTTAAGCCAAATGCCTTCAGACTGCCCGGGTATTTTAATTACACAGCATATGCCAGAAGGCTTTACGAAATCGTTTGCTAAACGGCTTGATGGTCTATGTAGGATTTCCGTTTCGGAGGCAGCCGGTGGGGAGCGTATTTTGCCAGGGCATGCATATATCGCTCCGGGTCATTCGCATTTGCTGTTAGCACGGAGCGGAGCGAATTACGTGACAGAATTGAATGATGGTGAACCGGTCAATCGACATCGACCATCCGTAGATGTTTTATTTCGATCGGCTGCGAAATTTGCTGGTAAGAATGCAGTTGGTGTAATTTTGACAGGAATGGGGAAAGATGGCGCTGAGGGTATGCTGGAGATGAAGAATGCTGGTGCTTTCAATTTTGCACAAGACGAAGCTAGTTGTGTGGTTTTTGGTATGCCAAGAGAAGCAATCGCAGTTGGTGCGGTAAATGACATAGCGCCTTTGAATGAATTGCCAAATCGTGTTCTACAGTATCTAGATCAGCACGGAAGTCGTGCATTACGGGTTTAATACAAGATGTGTTGTAATGGCAGTAAATGAAGTACCAAAAGATGTTTATATAACCGATAATATGTACCACGGTCCTTGTGATTTTATGGAGTAAGTTATGGCTGATCAAAACCTCAAATTTTTAGTAGTTGACGATTTCTCGACAATGCGCCGCATTGTGCGAAATTTGTTAAAAGAACTCGGATATTCGAACGTCGATGAAGCAGAAGATGGCGCGCTTGGGCTGGCAAAATTGAAGAGTGGTGATTTTGATTTTGTTATCTCCGATTGGAATATGCCAAATATGGACGGTTTAACCATGTTGCAGCATATTCGCGCCGATCCAGCTTTGGCAAAATTGCCAGTGTTGATGGTGACGGCAGAGGCGAAGAAAGAAAATATTATTGCCGCCGCACAGGCAGGGGCAAATGGCTATGTAGTTAAACCATTTACTGCTGCCACATTGGATGAAAAGCTCTCGAAAATTTTCGAAAAACTAGGGAAGCCTGCGTAGTTCTCTCGCGATTCTTCGGATTGAATATGGGAAACGATCACGTCGAGCAGGCACAACACGACGAACTATTGATGCGGGTCGGTCACATGACTCGGCTGTTACATGATAGTTTGCGCGGACTCGGTTTGGATAAGTTACTTGAACGTGCCGCTGAGGACATTCCTGATGCGCGTGATCGTCTTGATTATGTCGCAAAAATGTCTGAACAAGCGGCGCAAAAAGTATTGAATGCTACAGATGCTGCAATTCCTTTACAAGAAATGATGGATCACGGTGCACGTCAATTAATTTTGCGTTTGTCAGACTTGACCTGTCGTGGCGCGAGTGCTGAAGAATATCAATTTGAAGCGCTTGATGCGATAAAGTTTTTGCAGACCACAAGTGTCAATTCCCGAGAAACTAAAGCACACTTAATGGACATCATGATGGCGCAAGATTTTCAAGATTTGACTGGCCAAGTGATCAAAAGAGTGACGGAGTTGGCGCAAAATCTTGAGCAACAACTTGTTCAGTTATTAATTGAATATTCGCCAGATCAAATTAAGCGTGCGCCACAGGATGGATTGTTAAATGGGCCGCAAATCAATCCGGAAGGAAAGTCGGATCTTGTTGCAAATCAGGGACAGGTTGATGATCTATTGGACAGCCTCGGGTTCTAATAACTAATCAAATATAATTTATGAGCGATGTAAAGTTCATTGTCCGAGAGCCTTTGCTTGACCCTTCACAGCGCGTGATTGGTTTTCAATTATCTTGGCAAAATGATGTAAAGACTGCAGAATTAGACACCTCCGCATTGAGTGATTTAATGTCTTTTGTTGCGGATGAATTTCATGATGAAGACAAAGGTTTCTTGCTTGGCGATAGCCTTATTTTTTTAGAAGCGGTGCCAGGATTGTTGCAAGCTGATGGCTTGCGTCAGTTATCTCCAAAAAATACGGTGTTGATTTTTTCTAAACGCTATTTTGGTGATGAAGTGGCATTTGAGGCGATTAAAGAATTGCGGGGCTTAGGTTTCGGAATCTGTCTTAAAAATGCCGATATTTCTGCTTTAGAACGGTCTTTCTTTTCCTTGATCACCCATTTTGAAGTGCAGTTGGACGCAAGTAAATTGGCGGCACAAGCCAAAATGTATGCAGCCCTAAAACAATCCAATGTACAAATGGTTGCCCGTAATGTTGGAAGTTGGCAGGACTTTGATGCATGTGCGGCGCTGGGGCTGTCAAGTTTTGTGGGTAAGTTGCATTTGACTCCGCGTCCCAATGTATCACAAAAAGGTTTGAACACAACCCAAACGACGATTTTGCAATTGATGGAAATGATCCGCAAAAATGCCGATATTCAGCAATTGGAAACTGTCGTAAAGCGCGATGCTGCGCTGGCATATAAGTTGTTAAGGTACATTAATTCTGCAGGTTTTGGATTGCGAACTGAAGTGCAGTCCCTCAAGCATGCTGTGACAATTTTAGGCTATAGCCCATTGTATCGGTGGCTCTCTTTATTATTAGCAACCGCCAGTACCAGCGGCAATTCTCCTGTGCTCTTAGAAACAGCGATTGTGCGGGGGCGTTTTGCGGAGATTCTTGGACAGCCTTTTATGTCTAAGAGTGAGGCAGAAAACTTGTTCGTTGCAGGTATGTTTTCTTTGCTGGATCGATTGCTTGGGATTCCGATGGAAGAAGTTTTGTCGACGATTCAGTTGCCAGAATCGGTGGTGGAGGCATTGGTTTCAAGGAGTGGCGTCTATGGTCCCTACTTGGCACTTGCCGAAGCATGCGAATTAAATAGTATGCTAGTCACTTCAATTGCGGAAACTTTAAAAGTTTCCCCTGTTGACGTCAATAAAGCGCACTTGTCGGCTCTTGTTTGGGCGAAAAACATTGCAGCTGCAGCCTGACCGTTCTATTATCTTTATCTGCAAATTTCTGTGCCGGACCCTGTTCCGGCGCTTAACACCCTCATTCCTCCGCAGTTCATAATTAATTTTCTAATGTGAAACTGGCCATTTACTTCTCTTTCTATAGGAAAAGAAGGAGAAATCCCACTCTATTCATCCGATCTCTTGGATGCCATTTCGTGAATAATTTGTCCTAGGGAAATTAAAACTTGATTTCCATCGACATGGATAAGAAATGGCTGATGAGAGCGGACTAGAACGGACCGAACCGGCATCGCCCCAGCGACTTGAGAAAGCACGAGAAGAGGGCGATGTTCCACGTTCCAAAGAACTCTCTACCTGTACTGTTTTATTGGCAGCAGGTGGAGGTCTATTTTTCTATGGGGAAACGCTGTTCCACAATTTGGCAAAGAATTTTTCTCGAGGATTGTCGTTTGAACGTAATGCTGCGTTTGACGCTAATTTTCTGACAGCTCAGATTCTCGATTCGGTAATCGATGTCATGCTTGCTTTTCTTCCGATTGCTGGATTGTTTATGGTCGCGGCACTGGGCTCTCCATTGTTGATCGGTGGATGGTTATTTAGTTTTAAGGCTTTAGAACCAAAATTTTCACGGCTCGATCCTTTTGCGGGTATCGGCAATTTGGTGTCTGCAAGAGCTGGTGTTGAATTGGTGAAAGCGATTTTGAAAACTATCTTGGTTGGCGTAATTGCCTGGCTTGTCGTTTCGAATCAAAAAGATGCCATATTTGGATTGATCTACGAACCATTGGATCAGGGCAGCGCTCATTTAGGACATATGCTCGGCGTCTGTTTTCTGGCAATTGTTGGTGGTCTCGTATTGATCGCAGCGATCGATGCACCCTATCAAATGTGGGAATATGCAAATAAGCTCAAAATGACCCATCAAGAAGTCGTTCAAGAGTCAAAAGAAGCTAATGGTAATCCGCAAATCAAAGCAAAGATTCGCCAGCAACAACGTGAAATGGCGCGTCG
>JAYVHZ010000632.1:0-3885 GCA_043770645.1 Undibacterium sp.
CGTCAGACGAAGGCTCTAGGGGGACGTGATTTCGACGGCATAAAGGCGGATGGAAAGGTGCAGAGCTACGAAATTCCTGCCGGTGAAATTGGTAACGTCAACCCCATCGTCGTCAGCGACGAAAGTTGGACTTCGCCAGAATTGCAAATCACCGTGTACTCCAAACACAGCGATCCACGTTCGGGCGAGCGCATTTATCGCCTGAGTAATGTAAAGCGCGATGAGGTTCCCGCCAGCATGTTCACCGTGCCTAGCGAGTATAAATTGAGCGATTTGAGTAAAGAAATGGGAAAGGTGATGAAGTTTGACTGGAATGACAAAACTGATAAAGCTGAAAAAATGCAAAGAATCGAAAAAGAAATCCGTATTGAAAAGAAGTAAGTATCAATTTATGTATCTGGATATTTGATTCAAATGAATATTTGTACAAATAGATAAATTTGCAGGTACGTGAGCAAGTGAAGATTTTTGCGTAGCCAAGGCTGATGGCGAATCGATTCTGTGAATCGGTTCGCTTTTTTTATTTGTTCACGCATCGAACCAAGTAAAGGCTTTGTAGTCTACTGGTGCAGAGGAGAGTCGAACATGAATCTAGGTTAAACTCCTGTTTTTGCTTCGATTAAGCACTTATTCAGTATTTAACCATTCGCCTATTTTTATCATGAGCACAGCCAAGTCTTACGGATTTACCACCACCATCTTGCACAACGACCGTCAAAAAGAGATAGAACACGGTTCTCCACACAAACCGATTCACACCTCTGTGACTTATGGCTACAAAAATGCCAGAGAACTAGCGGATGTATTTCAAGGTAAGCAAGCTGGTTACCGCTACGGCCGTCAGGGCAATCCAACCGTATCGGCTTTGGAAGAGAAAATCACTAAAATGGAAGATGGTAGCGCGAGCTTGTGTTTCGCTACTGGTATGGCGGCAATCGGTGCTGTGTTTCAGGGATTGTTGCGTCAGGGCGATCATATTATCTCTTCGCGTTTCTTGTTTGGTAACACCAATAGCGTTTGGCAAACTTGTGCCGAACAGGGCATTCAACTCTCTTTAGTCGATGCCACCAATGTCGCTGAAGTTGAAGCGGCGATTACTCCTGCGACTCGTATGGTCTTTGTTGAAACGATCGCCAATCCACGTACGCAAATAGCGGATCTCAAACGCATCGGTGAACTGTGTCAGCAACACGGCATTTTGTATGTCGTCGACAATACGATGACCTCGCCTTACTTGTTCCGTCCAAAAGCAGTTGGTGCTGGCTTGGTTGTGAATTCTTTGACCAAATCCATCGCTGGTCATGGCAATGTCTTAGGTGGAGCGTTGACCGACACTGGCTTGTTTGATTGGGCTAGTTATCCGCATATCGCGCCAAATTTCCGTAAATTGGCGTCAGCGCAACAAGGTATCGCTCATCTTCGTGCCAAGGCCTTGCGCGATTTTGGTGCATCGATTTCGCCGGATGCTGCGCATCAGGTGGCGGTCGGTGCAGAGACACTGGCACTTCGCATGCAGCGTGAAAGTGAAAATGCTTTGGAATTGGCGCGTTTGTTGGAAGCTGATCCGCGCGTGGCGGTGGTGCATTATCCTGGCCTAGAGTCACATCCCCAACATGCCTTGGCGACGGAATTGTTCCGTGCCTATGGTGCTTTGTTAAGTTTTGAGTTGAAACCGGAAATCGATTGCTTTGACTATTTGAATCACTTGAAACTAGCGATTAACGCCACACATCTGGGAGATACGCGTACCTTGGTGATTCCAGTCGCGCACACGATTTTCTTTGAAATGGGACCGGAGCGTCGTGCCGAAATGGGGATTGTTGATTCCTTGATTCGGGTGTCTGTTGGGATCGAAGATACCGAAGACTTGTTGCAAGATTTTGCGAACGCGCTGAATCAATATTGATTGCTGTCACGCTGCTTCAGTCCTTAGCAGCGCATATGCTTCACAGTGTGTGCTGCTGTTGATCTAGATGTTGATTCGATTTTAGTCCTACCGCCCTTAGGAGCACCATGTTCTCATTCATTTTGCCTATAGCAGTTCGCATGACGCAACGCGATTGGCGTGCTGGTGAACTTCGATTTTTGCTGATCGCCTTGATGGTGGCGGTTGCTTCTTTATCGTCCGTTGGTTTTTTTGTTGATCGCTTGCGTAGTGGCTTGGAGCGTGATGCACATCAGGTCTTGGGCGCGGATTTATTGGTTGTTTCGACTAAAGGCATACAACCCGAGTGGAAGCAATTAGCCAAAGATAATGGCTTGAAAACTGCTGAGACCGTGGTCTTTCCTAGTATGGCATTGGCAGGTGAGGGCGATGCCGCGATGACGAAATTGGTGACTTTGAAGGCAGTCACGGATGGCTATCCTCTACGAGGCAAGTTAAAACTATTTCAGGGCGAAAAAGAAGTCACTGTGGATGACATTCCTGCAGCGGGAACGGCATGGGTTGATCCGGCGTTATTAGGTAGTTTGAAGATTGCGATTGGTAGCAAAATCAGCATGGGTGAACAGCAATTTACGGTGACCAAAAGCATCGCATCGGAGCCAGATCGTGGCGCGGGCTTTCTCGGATTCTCACCACGCGTCATGATTTCTGAACAGGATTTGGCAGCAACAAAATTGGTGCAAGACGGTTCGCGCATTACTTATCGTTTATTACTGGCGGGCGATAAACAAGCCATAGAGAATTTCAAAGTCACACTGGAAAAAAACTTCACCGAACAAAAAATCAAAGGTGCGCGCATCGATACGATTGCGGATGGCAATGAGCAAATGCGTACGACGCTCGATCGCGCTGAGCAGTTTTTGTCGATGGTCAGTATGTTGTCCGCCATGTTAGCTGCAGTGGCGGTTGCAATGGCAGCGCGTCGTTTTATGTTGCGTCATATTGATGCCTGCGCGATGTTGCGTTGTTTAGGCTTAACCCAAAATCAAGTGACGACCATGTACCTGTTGGAGTTTTTGATGCTGGGCATACTCGGCAGTATTGCGGGTGTGGTGATCGGTTTTGCAAGTCATTTCTTGCTGTTGGAGTGGTTAGGCGGTTTGGTGTCCGTCGAATTGCCTGCGGCGAGTTTCATTCCTGCATGGCAGGGGATTGCTGTTGGGATTTTGCTCCTGATCGGTTTTGCGATGCCACCAATTTTACAATTGCGCGATGTGCCGCATAACCAAGTGATACGTAGAGAGCAAGACGCGCCAAAAGCCATGACATTAGCGACTTATGCTTTAGGCTTGGGGATCTTTATCGCCCTGTTGTTGTGGCAAACCGGTGATGTCAAAGTTGGTGCAATGGTGGCAGTCGGATTCATTGTTGGGCTTTTGCTGTTTTCTTTTGTTGCATGGTTGAGTATCTTTCTATTGAAGCGCTTGCGCACTAGTTTTAATTTCGCCGCTTGGCGTTTTGCGATTACGGCATTGCAACGCCGCCCGGGTGCGACAGTTGTCCAAGTCGTTTCCTTGTCTTTAGGTTTGATGGCTTTATTGCTCTTGACCGTGGTGCGCGGTGATTTAATCGCAGCATGGAAACAATCAACACCTGCCGATGCGCCAAATCATTTTGTGATCAATATTCAGCCAGATCAAAAAGCTGAAGTTGCCAAGCGTATTGAGAATTTTGCTAAGCCGATGATTTATCCAATGATACGCGGACGTTTGATACAAATTAATGATCAGGTATTAAAACCAAATTCTTATCAAGATGAGCGTGCCAATTCTTTGGTGGAGCGCGAATTCAACCTCTCAACGATGGCCGAATTGCCGGCCTTGAATAAAGTGGTCGCAGGTGAATGGTATAAAGATGCTAGCGCGACAGAGGCAGAGGCTTCGGTTGAGGAAGGTCTGGCTAAGACTTTGCAATTGAAGTTGGGCGATCAAATGGTATTT
>JAYVHZ010000633.1:0-3879 GCA_043770645.1 Undibacterium sp.
CAAATGTGTTTTGGAGAAGAGGGCAGGTGCAGACAAAACGAGAAGCTCGATTTGCGCGCGCAGTTTCTACAAGATCGAACCCGATAGTTTGTGATTTTCGCACCAGACTTAAAACCAATATTGTTGTAATTTGATTGAATTTTGATTGTTTAGGAGAATTTGAATGAGTGCTATCGTTGATATTATCGGTCGTGAAATTATTGATTCACGCGGCAATCCAACTGTGGAATGTGACGTATTGTTGGAATCTGGTGTGATGGGCCGTGCTGCTGTGCCTTCTGGTGCATCTACCGGTTCCCGCGAAGCGATTGAATTGCGCGATGGCGACAAGTCCCGTTATATGGGCAAGGGTGTATTGAAAGCCTGCGAAAACATCAACACAGAAATCGCTGAAGCGATCATGGGTTTGGATGCGAATGAACAAGCTTTCTTGGATCGCACGCTGATCGATCTCGACGGCACAGAAAACAAAGCACGTTTGGGCGCAAACGCGATGTTGGCAGTATCCATGGCAGTTGCTAAAGCAGCAGCGGAAGAAGCAGGTTTACCTCTGTACCGTTATTTCGGTGGTTCCGGTGCAATGCAATTGCCAGTGCCAATGATGAACGTCATCAACGGTGGTGCACACGCTGACAATAATCTGGATTTGCAAGAATTCATGATCATTCCAGTTGGCGCACCAACATTCCGCGAAGCGATTCGCTACGGCGCTGAAGTTTTTCATAACTTGAAAAAAATCTTGCATGACAAAGGTTTGACGACAGCGGTTGGCGATGAAGGCGGTTTTGCACCATCAGTCGAGAATCACGAAGAAGCGATCAAACTGATCATTCAAGCGATCGAAGCTGCCGGTTACACACCGGGTACACAAATCGCGTTGGGCTTGGATTGCGCAGCGAGTGAATTCTACAAAGACGGCAAATATCATTTGGAAGGCGAAGGTTTAACTTTATCTTCAACTGACTTCACCAACTTGTTGGCAACTTGGGTCGATAAATATCCTATCATCTCTATCGAAGATGGTATGGCAGAGGGTGATTGGGACGGCTGGAAAATCCTGACTGAAAAACTCGGCAAAAAAGTACAAATCGTGGGTGACGATTTGTTCGTGACGAACACCAAGATTTTGAAAGAAGGCATACAAAAAGGTATCGCCAACTCTATCCTGATCAAAATTAACCAAATCGGTACTTTGACAGAAACTTTCGCTGCGATTGAAATGGCTAAACGTGCTGGTTACACCGCCGTAATATCACATCGTTCCGGTGAAACAGAAGACAGCACGATTGCGGATATCGCGGTTGGTATGAATGCTTTGCAAATCAAAACCGGTTCTATGTCACGTTCTGATCGTATGGCAAAATACAATCAACTTTTGCGTATCGAAGAAGATTTGGGCGAAATCGCTAGCTACCCAGGCCGTGATGCGTTTTATAATTTGAAGTAATCGCGTTGAAGTAACAGGTAAGATGTAAAGTAATGCAGTAGGTAAAAAGGGGAAGTCGGCTTCCCCTTTTTGTCGCAGTAAAATTTTTGTTGTTTTATTTTCTGTGTGTACTCAGAACCCTATTATTCAGAACCTCATTATTTAGAACCGTATGCGTCTAATTGCCATTGCTTTGTTAGCTTTGCTGATTCTGATCCAGTACCCACTGTGGTTGGGGAAGGGCGGTTGGTTGCGCGTGTGGGAGTTGGATAAGCAGGTCAATGCCGAACACAAAAAAAATGATGAACTGAAGGCGCGTAACGCTAAGTTAGATTCGGAAGTACAAGATCTAAAAAACGGTACTGCCGCGGTTGAAGAACGTGCGCGTTTTGAACTTGGTATGATTAAAAAAGACGAAATTTTCGTGCAGATTTTGGATGCGGGCAGCAAAGTAGAAAGCAAGCCGCCAGTTATCAGTCCTAAAGTGCCAGCGACCAATCCAAATTGATCAGTTATGCAGTTTGCCTAATAGCTGTTCAAAGGCGATTTCAACCTCCGCAACACCAGGTGGTTTTCCTTGATCTCCGAGATTAATAATTTTCTCTGACCAGTTTCCTTCGGTCTTCCATCTTGGTGAATCGCAATAAATCTCTATGGTCGGTGTTTCGTATGCAGCGGCAATGTGAACTAATCCAGTATCAACCCCAATTACAAGTGAGGCTCGTTGCGCCAATACAGTCGCTTCTTGCATCGATAGCTTCGGAAGCACTTGCGCATTACTCATATGCTCCGCCATCGCTTCAGCTTCAAGTTTTTCGGCGGGGCTCCCCCAAGGCAGCAAAATGGGCCATCCAGTTACTTGTAAGTCTCGTGCGGTACTTATCCAGTTATTGCGCGGCCATTTTTTGGACTCACCTGCGGTGCCGTGAAAGAACACGATGTAGGGTGTGGCGGGCATCCAATCCGGCTGCAAATCGAGCTTTTGCAAACCAAAACTCGCCGGTGTATCGACCTGATAATTGAGCGCAGCTGCAGCGACCAAACGCCCACGTAAAACCGCGTGAGTTCGTCGGTCAACTGGAATACTTAAGTCATGAAATATTCTTGAAATCCCTTCATAGCCAGAGCCCTCAGTACCATTCGCCAATCCAACTTTACGACCATTCGGCGCTTTTCGTGCCATGCCCATGATGACGCCGGTTTTCAGCAAACCTTGAGTGTCGAAGATGAAATCATAAGCTTCTTCACGTAGCGTGCGGTAGAAGTGCTTCATCTCAGCGCGGGTTTCTTTTTTACCCAAACTTTTGCGCCAACGTCTTTGTGCATAAGCGATGACCTTGTTGACCTTCGGCTGTAGCTTGACCAGATTGACGTAGGCTTCTTCCACTACCCAATCAATTTGTGCATCAGGGTAGTGGGCTTTGATATCATCCACCATGGGCATGTTGTGGAGGACATCGCCTAGAGACGAAACGCGGATCAATAAAATTTTCACGTTGAAGAATTGATTGAATTAAAAAATGACTGTCAATTATTTGAATGCTGTTTGGGTATTACTCCATTCTCCCGCTAGCGGGAGAGGGGATACTCAGCTTAATTTAATACGGCAAAAGCGCATCCGGCTTAACAGCTAGGATCGCGTCTTTCAATGCTGATTGAATCCTTAGCAAGGCTTCAGGCGTCTCTGCTTCAAAACGCATCACAATGACTGGTGTCGTATTCGATGAACGCGCTAAACCGAAGCCATCTGGATATTCAACCCGCAAGCCATCGATATTAATGATCTCAGTCGAGCCTGGAAAGTTCGCATTCTTTTGCATCTCAGCGATGATGGCAAAATTCTCGCCTTCATTCAATTTCAATTGCAATTCTGGGGTGCTAGTCGATTGCGGTAAATCATTGAGTGTGGCTGTCATATCCGCTACTTTGCTCAGGATCTCCAATAAACGCGCACCAGCATACATACCATCGTCAAAACCGTACCAGCGGTCTTTGAAGAATACGTGTCCACTCATTTCGCCGCCCAAAGGTGAGCCGGTTTCCTTGAGTTTGGCTTTGACCAGAGAGTGACCTGTCTTCCACATCAAGGGAACACCTCCATGATCTTTGATCCAGCTGGATAAATGGCGTGTGCACTTCACGTCGTACAAAATTTGTTCGCCTTGATGGCGGCTCAAGACATCGGCTGCAAATAACATTAATTGGCGATCTGGGTAGATGATTTGGCCGTCTTTTGTGACTACGCCGAGACGATCGCCATCACCGTCGAAGGCTAAGCCAATTTCTGCATCCGAGGTTTGTAAACAACGGATCAGATCTTGCAGGTTTTCTGGATGCGCAGGATCGGGATGGTGATTGGGGAAATGGCCATCGACTTCGCAGAATAATTCCGTCACTTCACAGCCCATGGCGCGATATAAATCACCGGCGAATGCACCCGCGACGCCATTGCC
>JAYVHZ010000634.1:0-2013 GCA_043770645.1 Undibacterium sp.
GGCTGAGCATGGTGTCTGGCAAATAAAAAACACCGACCACCAAAGGGATCAGTGCTACGCGCAACCAGGTCAACAAGATAGGAAAATTAAAGGGCATTTTTAAAATCACATTGGAATTTATTACATTATATTTTGCCTGAAGCTTATGCAGTCATTTAATTTAAATAATTACGAGAGAAAGCAACGAAAAACACCTTATCGGAGTCTTTGATAAATTTCTTCTGCCAAAGCACGTGAAATGCCCTCCACTGCCATCAGATCCTCAACGCTAGCATCTTCAACGCCTTTTATGCCACCAAAGCGCGCCAACAAGCGTTGTCGACGCTTAGGACCAACGCCGTCGATGTCTTCTAACTTCGACGTTTGTCGCGCCTTTGCCCGCTTAGCGCGCATGCCTGTAATGGCAAAGCGGTGCGCCTCATCACGAACCTGTGCAATCAACATGAGAGCGGCAGATTCTTTCCCTAATTCTTTCGATTCTCGTCCGTCGACAAAGACCAAAGTTTCAAGACCAACTTTACGACCTTCACCTTTGGCGACACCGACAATCAAACTAGTATCCAAACCCAGTTCTTCAAACACTTGTCGTGCGACTTCGACTTGCCCTTTACCGCCATCGATCAGCACCATGTCTGGCATGATTGCGGTGATGTCGGCATGATCCTCATTGGCGATTCCAAATTTTTCAAAGCGGCGATGAATAACTTGGCGCATCGCCGCATAGTCATCGCCTGGTGTGATGTCTTTGATGTTAAAGCGTCGATACTCAGCGTTTTGCATGGCATGGTGATGGAACACTACGCAGGACGCTTGCGTTGCTTCACCATGCGTGTGACTGATATCAAAACATTCGATACGGAATTGATCCATATCTGGCACTTCCATGTCTAATGCATCTAGCAATGCCTTGGTGCGCAATTGCTGTGCGCCCTGCTCCGACAAAGCCCGCGCCAATGCCAGGCGCGCACCTTTCTCTGCCATTTCTAACCACGCCCGTTTTTGTTCTTGCGGTTGGAAACTGAGATGAATTTTATGCCCGCATTGTTCCATCAAAGCCAGCAGCAATTCAGGTGCATCAATGACGATGTTTAAAATAATCTGACTGGGAATAAATTGATCAATATAGTGCTGCGCAATAAAGGCAATCATCACTTCCACTTCGATCGCCTCGTTCAATGCCGCTTGTGCCAGTTCGAGATGGCTGGGAAAATAAGAGCGATCACCTAAATGGCGACCTCCACGTACCATCGCCAAATTAACGCAGGCTCGACCTCCATCAATAGCGACCGCAATAATGTCGATATCCGCGTCACCAGCGAGTTCCATACTTTGTTGATGCAAGACTTTAGAAAGCGCCGCCATTTGATTGCGTACCAACGCCGCTTTTTCAAAGGCTAAATATTGCGCGTAGTCGAGCATTTTAGCTTCAAGTTTTGCCATCACTTCAGACTGACGCCCGCGCAAAAATTTCGCCGCATTGTCGACGTCAGATTGATAATCTTCGTCAGAAATAAAATCGACGCAAGGGGCACTGCAACGCTGAATCTGATGCAATAAACAAGGGCGGGACCGATTCGCAAAAACGCTGTCTTCACAGCTGCGCAATAGAAAAATCTTCTGCAACAATTGCATCGATTCTTTCACCGCCCAAGCAGATGGAAAAGGGCCAAAATACTGGTGTTTTTTATCAATTGCACCGCGAAAGTAAGTCATGCGCGGTGTCTTTTCTTGCGTGATTTTCAGATACGGATACGACTTATCGTCACGGAACAAAATGTTGTAGCGCGGCTTCAGTGCTTTGATCAGATTATTCTCTAAAATCAAAGCCTCTGCTTCGCTGCGGGTCACCGTAGTCTCGAGACGCGCGATCTTTGCCACCATCATGGCGATCCGTGGACTACTGAGATTTTTTTGAAAGTAACTAGAAACACGTTTTTTTAAATCGCGTGCTTTTCCGACATATAAAACCTGCTCGTTGCTATCAAAATAGCGATATACGCCTGGCAAATTAGG
>JAYVHZ010000635.1:0-8950 GCA_043770645.1 Undibacterium sp.
CCTTCTTCTAGATTGAACGCCACTCGAAACCAAGCTTCGGGCATCCCTGCCTCTGCGGCTCCAACGAAGAGCTTATGCGCCGAAACAGGGTCGTAGTACTTAGAGCTTTTATCCTGATATAAGTGGGCGATACGAATATCAGCCTCCATATAACCTTGCGCCGATGCTTCCTTAAAATACTTGAGCGCCAAATCAACATTTTCCTCAGCACCTTGTTCGCCCGACAAAAACAGATTGCCTTGTCGAAGCAATTCACGTGGCGAAGCGAACAAAGAGACGACTTCAGGGATTGAACCATTGGTATTCTCAGAATGATTTGAATTATTTGAGAAAGTGCGAATCACTGTAGGCAATATAAAAATAAGAATAACGATTAATCTCAACCAACCATAAAAACCATCAAATCGACTCTTGATACCACTCAAATCTATTTTCGGCGGTTGAAAAAACTTATACTCCTCAGCGCGCTTATGCCATGTCTGTAAATTCTCATACTTCGTCACTATCGCCAACCAAGTCGGATAATTGCTCAACATCTCATCGATAAAATAGATGTTCTCACGCAAAAATTGCTTAGTCGGTGGTGCGTCATTTCTGGCAAGGCGTATCAAGCTGACTTGTCGATTGGTGTGCGCCTCTTCTCGCAGATTAAAGGCGTTCATTTCATCGACCGCACGATCGAGGTAATACCCAAAGTCATGAAATCTCAGTAGCCGATGTTTGTCTTGATGCCAGCCAAAACACTTGACTGCAGCACCAAACAAATCGCCATTACCAGTCTGCCAGCCCTGCGCCAGACGCTCAGCGATTAGCCATTCAAACAAATCACGGATTTCAACATTAATCAAACGATCGTCATCGAGATACATGCGCAACAAAAACTCCGTCTGCCCGACTTCTTCTGCTTTCTCACCTAGATGATGAAGAAATTCCATGAAAATATGACGGGCGATATCGATCGCATAAACGACCTGCTCTTCTCCATTTTCTACAGCACTGGAAGTTGGCTCTTGCGAAACATGCTCCGTCGATGCTACGTTCTCCGAATCTACGTTAGCATCAGCAATTACATCATCCTTCTTAAAAGAGCCCGCATTCGGCTCGCTGTTCACATGTGCATGAGTAGAGTCCAAATCCGTCGATTGCTCCCCCTCTGCATTTTGCTCGGCAATATATTGCTCGCGCCAATCTTTACTGCGCGCCCAAGCTAAGGCGCGTTCATAATCTTCACGCAGACTCTGAAATCCTTCGAGATCATTGTCCTGATCAATTTGCTTTAAAGCCTTGGCATAGGCGCGTTTTATCGTGCGTTCATCGGCGTCTTGATCAATCTGATGATCAATAAAAAAAGCGGGTATATCAAACATAATTCGCTCTTTGTTTATTGGGTGAAATCGGGATGCAATACAACGTCTTGCTCGATTTGATCCAGCGCTTCGGAAAATTGCTTTTGCGCCGGTGTAATCAGCTTAGAATTTTGTGTTTCGATCACGCGTTCAAACTCCGCAATCTGATGACTGAGCCATTCACGTGCTTCACCTTTTAACTGTTGATAGACGCGATCTGCACGTGCCAACAAAGTACGAACTTCGAGTGCATCACGTGGATGCATTTTCAACTTTTCCAGTTCGACCAAACGCTTGGCAATCTCATCCTCGGTGAGTAAACCGGGATTGCCTTGAATGAGCATCTTTTGCACTTGTTGCGTGCGAATAACGGTTGCCTGCACTTCCAACAAGCCATTCACATCATAAGTGAAGCGCACATCAACACCGTTTTGATCGCGTGGTAAAGGCTCCAAATTTATTTCCAATGAGCCCAATAAAATATTATCTTTAACGAGGCGTGATTCGCCTTGATAAATATCGAGCTGCAATAATTTTTGATTGTCTTCAATCGGATAATACTGTGCAACGCGACTGATAGGCACTGTACTATTTCTCTCTATGATCGGTGAAAAATGTCCACTGACATTTTTATTACTCGCCAAACGCATCGCTACTTCTACACCTAGAGAATACGGCGCAACATCCGTCATCACCACTTCATCAAGTGCAGCATCTTTCATCTTTAAACCAGCCTGAACCGCAGCGCCCATCGCCACCACTTCATCGGGATTAATTTCGCTGGCAGGAAATCGCCCGAACATTAAGGTGACCAGACGTTTTACAATTGGCATACGAGTTGCGCCACCAGCCAACACGATACTGTCGAGCTGATTGCTGCGTAGATTGGTATCACGTAATGCACGTTCGACGGGTTCACGTAATCGCTTAATCAGTGGTGCAGCTAATTTTGACAAGCTTTCTTCGTCGAATTCAAGTTCCAGAAGTGCATCCGTGGTCTGCACTTCCATCTTGGCTTTTTCTTCGGAGGATAGATCGCGTTTCGCCTTCTCTGCGGCCGCAAACAGCTGTTGCATAAAGCGAGGATCGTTACGAACTTTGGCCGGAAATGCGTGCTTTTCAATAAAGGCATCGACCATGATCTTAGTGATGTCTTCACCACCCAAATAATTATCGCCGGCAGAGGCCCGCACTTCCATCACGCCATCGAACATCTCCAAAATCGAGACGTCAAAAGTACCACCGCCCAAATCAAAAACCAGAAAGCGACATTCGTCTTTAAACTCATGCATGCCATAAGCCAAAGCCGCTGCGGTTGGTTCATTCACCAAGCGCTCTACTTTTAAACCAGCAAGTTGTCCAGCAGTACGCGTCGCTTTACGCTGCGCGTCGGAAAAATACGCAGGCACCGTGATCACCGCTTCTGTGACAGCCTCACCCAAAAAAACCTCGGCATCCGCCTTCAAACTTTAGAGAACAAAAGACGACAACTCTTCCGCACGAAACTCGCGCTTGCCTAATTTGATTTTCTTGTCGCTCCCCATATAGCGTTTGAACACAGCTGCGGTCAATTCAGGGTGCGTTTGCAAGCGCTCTTTCGCGGCGCGTCCAACCAAAATACTGCCGTCTTCATCGACACTGACACACGACGGCGTCAAGGTATCGCCCAGACTATTGGGTATCAAATGCGACTTCCCATCCCGCCAGATCGCTACCAAGCTATTAGTCGTACCTAAATCAATGCCGATTATCATGCTGCATACCTTTATTCTGAGCAAAAAAATAAGTGCACACTATCTTTCGCTGCAGATACTGTGCACTTGCTATTCGCGTGTTGACGAATTTGAAGCATTGTAAAAGGAATCAGATTGCTTGACAATTTTTACATGCTTAAATCCTTACAAAAATATTTAGCCTTGCACATTATTTTTCAACAATAAGTTCTAGGCGTCTGATAAGCTGCTTGCTTTTTTTATCTCGTCAAAACATGTTAACGACGGAACAAATTTTAGCTCTGGCACCAGATGCGGCATCGGCAAAAGCAGGAAGCGGTCAAGCCAATCTGACTTACTGGTCAAAAATCGGTGCTAACGAGCAGGCCATATGGGGACTTTGTCAGGGTAGCGGCAAGGAGCCGTATCGCACGCAAATTGAGCTAGCCACACCTGCGTTCAAATGCTCCTGCCCTAGTCGCAAGTTCCCCTGCAAACATGGTTTGGGCTTATACCTTTTATACGCCAAACACGCTGACAAGTTTCAACACGAGCAAGAAGAATGGGTGACTGAATGGCTGCGTGGTCGCGAGCAACGTCAAGAGAAAAAAATCAATAAGCTGGAAGAACCCCAAGACTTATCAGCAGAAGAACTCGCCAGTCGTGAAAAATCAGCGCAAAAGCGTCAAGACAAACGCGAAACCAATGTTGCGCAAGGCATCGCACTTTTGGAAACATGGTTGAGCGATTTAGCTAGTGACGGTCTGGCTGGATTGCGTAGTAAGCCAGCTAAGGAATGGGAAGCCATGGCTGCGCGAATGATTGATGCACAAGCTGGTGGACTCGCGGCACGGATACGAGAAATCGGCATGATGATTTACGGCTCTAGCCAAGCCGGATGGGAAATGCCTGTGGCAAAAGAACTTGGTAAGCTCAGCCTGCTACTGCAAGCCTACGAGAAGATGACGCAAGCGCCAGACTTATTCAGCCAAGATCAACAAACCGATATCCGCACAGCGATTGGATGGGTCGCCAACCAAGACGACGCATTAAAGCAAACTGCTTACGAGGACACCTGGTTAGTCTTAGGTAACGAGACCCACCATGAAGCGCGACTTAGTCGCCGTGCCTGCTACTTACTCGGCATGCACTCACAAAAAACCGCGATGTTGTTGCAGTTTGCCGCCGGTGGACAAACACTTGCTAGTCCCTATCTCACAGGAAGTTTGTATCAAGGACGCCTACATTTTTATCCCTCTGCGACGCCATTACGGGCGCAGGTCTATGGTGAACTACAGCGTGTAGACGAGCAATCACATAGATTGAATGACTCTCGATTTTCAGATCAATTGCAATGGTTTGCTGAACAATTAGCGGCTAATCCATTTGTCGATGCGCTGCCACTCATACTAAGCAATGTGCGTTCACATTTAACGACGAGCATAGCTCCGGAATGTTCCCTCATTACACCTGAGAATCTGCAAATCAAGATTGCGCATCAATTCAAACATGCATGGCATTTACACGCTTTAACTGGTGGTGAAGCCTGTACGATTTTTGGTCTATGGAATGGACTGGAATTAATGCCACTCAGCTTACTGGCAGCAAAGGGACTACCGGCACATCAGCAAATCCATAGTTTCGATACGGAATAAAACGATGCGACTTCCAGAAAAGATTCATAAAGCTGTGCTGATCGGGACTTCACGTTCCGCGATACATCCCCAACAGGATGAATTGAGTAGCGCATCCGAACTCAACGCCTTATTGCACGATGCCGACATGCCAAATTTGCGATTATGGCAAACGATTGCGGCGAATGATTTGTGGTTACGAGCTGGTTACACACCCGAATTATGGAACGATGCCAGTACGGAAAAGCTAGTCGCTGCGTCAGTCAACAGAAGCACGGAAATCGAACATTGCCCATTAGCAGCACAAGAATTTTTGCATTTAATTCTACGTGATATTCATGCCGAATTATTGGCTCAATGGTTACAACATGCACACGCCAGAAACGCCACCTTGCCAGCACGCTTTCTCGTTACCATGCTAAATAAAGCCGACAAAGATCTGTCCTTGCAAAAACTACTCAAGCCCTTGCTTGGCGCACGCGGTCATTGGTTAGTTCAACAGCATCCTGAGTGGCGTACGCAATACAGCTTAACCGCCGATGCACAGGAATCAGATGACGCCTTAACTGAACAGTGGCATCTGGCTAGCACGCAACAACGTGAAGAAATTTTACGAATTTTGCGAATACGCAATCCACAATTTGCTCGAGAACTATTGCAGCAAGATTGGACAAACGAATCCCCAGAAAATCGTGCTGCTTTACTAGGTTGTCTGGATATCGCCTTATCCATGGCAGATGAAGATTTTTTAGAGCGCGCCCTAGACGACAAACGTAAAGAAGTTCGTACCGTGGCACAGGAGCTTTTGCGTCGCTTACCAAATTCGCAATTAGTCCAACGCTGCCAAGATCGTTTGAGTCACATCTTCAGCTTAGAAAAATCGACAGGCATCAACGCAGCCCTAGGCTCTTTTCTCGCCAAGCTTGGCGCTAACAATGCGCAAGCGACGCTGCAGATCAAGTTGCCAGAAAGTGTCGACAAGAGTATGAAACGTGATGGTATAGGAATACAAACCTATCCGGGTTTAGGCGAGAAAGCATCTTGGCTGCGAGACTTGATGCACAGCGTTCCCGCTCAGGATTGGGTCGCAACGTGGCAGCTAACACCAACTCAGATTTTGCAACTATTGTCGCAACATGAATTTAAAGATGCCTTGCTTCAAGGATTGCTAAGTTCAATTACAGAACAAGCCACAGAGGCCACCGCAGACCCAACTCATGCTGATGGTTATGCTGATTGCCATGCTGATTGGATTGCTATTCTGATCGAACACACCAGCAAAGACAAAATTCATGTCGATCTCAATCTCATCCACGCACTAGTAAGACGATTGCGAGATTTAGCGCCAGCAATGCAAGACAAATTATTGATTGCATGCATGGATAATTATTCACGCCAAGATCTTCAAATACTCTACGCCTGGAGCCAACAGCAAAGCGCAGCATCCGAGCTCGCCACCTCGGTATCTGCTGAGCTGTCGCATGCCTGGCTCAAGCATGTACAAAGGCAAATCGCACAAAGCAAACAAACCGCATGGGATTTGCGACAGCATTTGAAACAAATTGCCTATTGGTTGGATGTCAGCGATTTGTCTTACACAGCACAATCCTGGCCCGCCGATGATTGGGAACACTGGTCATTCTGGCGTGAAGCGGTTCATGAATTTCGCGACACCCTACAATTTCGCCACCAACTTAAACACAGTTTTATGGAGACCTCGACATGACGCAAACAAGTACTGAGCAAGTGATACGCCAACAAGCAGAACAACAATACGCGCACGAACTGGCAGCCCTGAAAGAAGTCGATCAACGTCAACGTCCACCCAATTGGCAACTATCGCCTTGGGCTGTGTCGACTTATCTACTCGGTGGCACACTCGATAATGGCGTTGAGATCAGCGCGAAATACATAGGCAATCGTCGCATCATAGAAATCGCCATTTCGACGTTGGCAACTGACCGAGCGCTTTTGTTACTCGGTGTACCGGGCACCGCAAAGTCTTGGGTATCCGAACATCTGGCAGCAGCCATCTGTGGCAATTCCAATTTAATCGTACAAGGCACGGCAGGTACTTCTGAAGAAAGCATACGTTATGGCTGGAATTACGCCCAACTCCTGGCGAAAGGGCCGAGTATGGAGGCAGTTGTCGCCAGCCCGATTATGCGCGCCATGCAACAAGGAAAAATCGCAAGGGTCGAAGAGCTGACCCGTATTCCGGCTGAAGTGCAAGACAGCTTTATCAGCTTGCTTTCAGAAAAATTCTTGCCGATTCCTGAGCTAGACGATTACATTCAAGCCAACAAAGGTTTTAACGTCATCGCCACCGCCAATGACCGTGATCGTGGCGTCAATGAACTATCGAGTGCCTTAAAACGTCGCTTTAATACCGTCGTTTTGCCGCTACCAGAGACAGCAGAGGAGGAAGTCAGAATCGTTGAATCGCGTGTTGCCAGCCTTGGTAAATCATTGGAATTACCTGCTGAAAAACCAGCTTTACAAGAGATACGCAGGATCGTTACTTTATTTCGTGAATTACGTGCAGGCCAAACTGAAGATGGCAAGATCAAACTCAAATCACCAAGCGCGAGCATGAGTACCGCCGAGGCGATTTCGGTCGTCACCAATGGTATGGCACTGGCTGCACATTTTGGTGATGGCAGCTTGCGTGGTGCCGACTTAGCCAGTAGCGTCATTGGTGCCGTTATTAAAGACCCAGTGCAAGATCGCGTGGTCATGCTCGAATATCTAGAAACCGTCGTCAAAGAACGTGATGGATGGAAAGACTTATACCGCGCATGTCGCGAAGTGATCTAAGCGAGGCATCATGGCGGTTCATCTCTTCGGCATTCGTCACCACGGTCCTGGCTGCGCCCGCAGTCTGGTCAAGGCTCTGCACGAATTACAACCTGACTGTATTTTGATCGAAGGCCCACCGGAAGCCGATACGCTGCTGCCGCTGGTGAGTGCCGAAGGCATGCAAACACCTGTCGCGATTCTGGTGTATGCACCTGCCATGCCACAGCATGCGGTTTATTATCCTTTCGCCGAATTTTCACCAGAATGGCAGGCCATTCTCTATGGGCAGCAACACAATATAGAAACACGCTTCATGGATCTGCCTCAAGCCTATCGACTGGCGGAAGAGATGAGTCTGGCTGCTGAGCCTGTAGCTGAAACTGAAGCTTTGGAGAGTACTTTACAGGAGCCAAATGCATCAACTGATGAAGCTCTAAAGACTACCCCACTACGCGCCGATCCGTTGCTTTGGCTAGCGCAAGCGGCAGGCTTCAGCGATAGCGAAACCTGGTGGGATCATCTGGTGGAACAACGTCAAGACAGTCTCGACCTATTCGCTGCCATCGAAGAAATCATGGGCGTCGCTCGTAACGAATTAAGCGCAGAATCTGAAAGTAGCGAAAAACTCAGCCTACGTGAGGCACAACGAGAAGCTCACATGCGGCAAACGATAAGACAAGCGATGAAACAAGGCCACCAGAGAATCGCCGTGGTTTGCGGGGCCTGGCATGTACCTGCTTTGCGCGACATGCCTAGTGCCAAGTCCGATACTGACATCCTCAAGAACCTGAACAAAGCGAAAGTAGCTGCCACTTGGACACCATGGACTTATGGACGACTATGCGCAGCCAGTGGCTATGGTGCTGGTGTACAAGCGCCAGGTTGGTATCATCATTGTTGGAATACGCCGCAAAAAGCGGCCATGTATTGGCTGACAGATGCCATGCGTCTACTCAGAAAAAATGATCTGGATGCATCTTCTGCGCATTTGATAGAAGTACTACGTCTGGCAGATTCACTCGCCAGCTTACGTGATCGCTCTCGCCCTGGTTTAGACGAGCTGTTAGAGTCATTGCAAAGCGTGCTGTTTGGGAATAGTCACGCACCAATGCAATTAATTCAAAATCAATTACTCATCAATGACCGTCTCGGCAGCATTCCAACCGAGACCCCTACGCTACCGCTGGTAGCTGATGTCAGAGCTCTGCAAAAACGTCTACGTCTAGCGCCAAAGATTGAGCAGGTCGATCTCGAACTAGACCTGCGCCAAGCAGCGCATTTAGAAAAAAGCTGTTTCTTACATCGATTGAATTTACTCGGCATCCAATGGGGCAAAACGTTTAGAGTGAGTGGCAAGAGTGGTAGCTTTCATGAGCATTGGCGTTTAACTTGGCAAGCCGAATTTGAACTAAGTCTGATAGAAGCCAACGTCTGGGGCGCGACTCTAGAAAGCGCATGT
>JAYVHZ010000636.1:0-2977 GCA_043770645.1 Undibacterium sp.
GAAGGCAATCGCGACTTCGCAACAAAATCCCGTTTTGCTGATTCCACTACGATAGGCGCACCGCAGGCATAGACTTGGTACGTCGATAAATCAGTGTAATCATCGACCACAGCTTGATGTACGAAACCTGTACGGCCATTCCAATTGTCTTCGGATGTGGCATCGGAAATCACGGGCGTGTATTGGAAACCCTCAAGCATGTTCGACCATTCTTCACACAGGGTATGCATGTATAGATCTTGCGGTCGACGACCGCCCCAATACAAATGAACAGGGCGCTTCGAATCGATATGAATCAAGTGTTCAACAATTGCCTTGATGGGCGCAAAACCGGTCCCCGAAGCTAATAACACCATTGGTTTATCGGATTCTTCGCGTAGATAAAAACTACCTTGTGGTCCTTCAAAGCGCATGATGTCGCGCTCTTTGACGGTGGCGAATACTTGATCTGTAAAGTAGCCACCTGGCATATGACGGACATGCAAGCTCAAAGGGCCGTCTATGTGTGGTGCGTTCGCCAGGCTATAACTGCGACGTTTTCCATCTTTCAGCAAGACTTCTATATATTGTCCAGCGCGATAATTGAGCTTTTCATTTGCAGGCAATTGCAACTCGATGAGCATCACGTCATCAGTTAATTTTTCTAGTTTGGCGATGCGACTTGGAAGTTTCTTGAGCGGATAGTCGTCGTCTGCCAGCATTTCACGTGCTTCGATATTCAGATCGGATTGAGGCTTAGCGCAACAGAACAGAGCGCCACCTTGTGCTTCTTCTTCATCATTCAAGGCTTTTTGCTGATGATTCCCGTGTATGACTTGACCTGAATTTACTTTGCCTTTACAGGAACCACACGCACCATTTTTACAACCGTATGGCAAAATGAGACCTGCGCGTAAGGCGGCAGATAATACAGTTTCATCAGCATCGCAACTAAACTGGCGACCACTTGGAGAGATTGTTACTTGAAACGTCATACGATTCCTGAATTCAAAAAACTAAACAATATAAAAATCCATGCAGCTAGGTATTTCTAAAACAAGCAGCAAAGCCAAATTCGCGAAACCCCGATGCATGATTATTGGCTGCGGCGATGTCGGTATGCGCTTGTTACCACATCTGCTTGATCGTTTTCGGGTATTTGCCGTAACCAGTCAGGGTGCAGCTTCTCAGCGTTTTGCGCAATTGCGTGCGGCGGGCGCTGTTCCTGTATTTGCAGATTTGGATCAAGCCGATACGGTGAAGCGATTGGCTGGGCTCGCAAACTTTATAGTGCACCTGGCACCGCCGCGTAGTGACGGTGAAATTGATGTCAGAACAAAGCATTTAGCCGCCATTTTACCTGAGAAGGCGCATCTTGTTTATATCAGTACCACGGGTGTGTATGGTGATTGTGGTGGCGCACAGTTTGATGAAACTAAATCCTTAAATCCAAATAATGCGAGAGCCAAGCGCCGGGTGTCGGCGGAAGCAATCCTGCGCGCTTGGGCAAGGCGACGTGGCGGGCGATTATCCATTTTGAGAGTGCCGGGAATTTATGCAGCGGATCGTTTGCCAATTGAGCGCTTACGAAAAGCTACGCCTGCCTTAAACGACGCTGATGACGTGTACACCAATCATATACATGCAGAAGATCTTGCACGCTTGATCAAGCTAGCAATGTTTCGGGCTCGGCCAAATCGTGTTTATCACGCGGTCGATGATAGTGATTTGAAAATGGCAGACTACTTTGATGAGGTTGCTGATCACTTTCACTTACCGCGCGCGCCACGTTTGCCACGTGTTGAATTGGAGAGGCAAGTGTCAACTATGCTTTTGTCTTTTATGTCAGAGTCGCGACGTTTGCAGAACCAAAGAATTAAAGTGGAATTGGGGGTGCGTTTGATCTTTCCTACCGTTGCGGATGGCTTAAAGCAGATTTCAGCGCGATCTTAAGCAGCAAAATTGCGGCAATGCGGCAAAGCTAGCGTCGCAGGAGTACAATGTCCATTCTTATCTATTGAATCTGGTTCTATCATGTCCGCCCAAGTCTCAAGCCTTGCCCCTCGTGCTGATCTCAATGTTGATCTGCATTGTCATTCCACCGTTTCTGATGGTGTTTTAGCACCTGCCGCAGTCGCGCAGCGTGCGCATGCACAGGGAGTCGATGTTTGGGCGTTAACCGATCACGATGAAGTCGGTGGTATTGTCGCTGCACGTGAGGCTGCAACTGATTTGGGCATGGATTACGTGACAGGTCTAGAGGTTTCAGTTACCTGGGCAAATAAAACGATTCATATTGTTGGCCTCAATATCGATGAAACTAATCCCGATCTGCTGGCGGGCTTAGTCAAAACCCGATCTGGGCGTCAGCGCCGTGCTGAAGATATGGCGGCCGATTTGGCCAGAGTCGGAATTCCGAATTGCTACGCCGGTGCTTTGAAATATGTTGGCAACCCTGACTTAATTTCACGCGCTCACTTTGCGCGTTACTTAGTCGAAATCGGCGTATGCGAAGATGTATCATCAGTGTTTAAGTCGTATTTGGCGGATGGCAAGCCAGGTTTTGTGCCACATCGTTGGGCCACATTACCGGAAGCGATAGGCTGGATACGTGGTGCTGGCGGGATTGCGGTAGTGGCACATCCGGGGCGCTATGATTTAACGCCATTGGCCTTCGATGCTTTCTTTACTGAGTTTAAAAATCTCGGCGGTAAGGCAATTGAAGTTGTCACCGGTAGTCATACTGTTGATCAATACGACGAATACGCTAAAATCGCCAATCGCTACGGCTTTATGGCTTCACGTGGTTCAGATTTTCATGCGCCAGATGAGAATCTGCCGGATTTAGGTCAATTGCCGCCACTGGCGAAAGATTTGACGCCTGTTTGGCAGAGTTGGAAAAAGTGATTTTGTTTCCCCTGTTAGCACTTGAAATCACGCCAAACACAACCATATTGCCACTTGGATAGTCCACAATAGTTTGTTGATTAGGATTTGG
>JAYVHZ010000637.1:0-3910 GCA_043770645.1 Undibacterium sp.
CCTGGTGCATACTGGCCGTCATTCTGATTTTTTGTGTAACCATATACCGCATAAACGTCAGTACGCTTAGACAAGTTATAGTCATAACCCAAACCGTATTGCGTCACATCACTGTTCGACAAAGTCTTGTCGTCTTGATGACTATACGATGCCATCACGCGACCATTGCCGATTTTGTAATGCAATCCTAAACTATAGCTGTCAGCCTTCAATTTAAAGTTCTTTGTAATATTGGTTCTAAAAATACTAGTCCAAGCCGCAATCACTGGTGCAGGTACGCCGTTTGCCTTCAAACCTGGAGAAATTTCCAGGTCCCAAGCATCAAAAAATACTGGCAATAAAATGGAATTCTCATTTTTCATAGTCTGATAACCAGCGAAAAACTTGAAATCATCCATGCTGTAAGAACCACCAACTGTTAATGTTTCTAAGCCAGTAGACCCATCCGTGTTCGTTCCACGGTTATAACCAATACCAGCATCAATACCATTTGCTTTATATTTCACATTGGCAGCGAGAAAGTCTTTATCTAAGCCAATGTAACCAGAGTTTTTAAAGCCATACATCAATGCTGCGCCGATACCATTTGGCAACTCAATACGATATTGCACCGACTTATTCGAACGGATCGCCATACCTGTAGTCAACAAACCACCCGTACCGCCTGTGATACCACCCCAACTACCTGCCATACCACTTTCAAAAGTGTCAGCTGAATTGAAAATCTCGTAGGCTGGTGTGTACATACGACCGGCTAACACAGCGCCAACAGGCGTAATCAAACCGACCATCGCAGTACGATCAAACAAGCCACCCTCTGGACCACCGCCGCGTGACAAAATCAGCGGAGAAGTTGCATTGACATTAAATTTCGGTTGTAAGGCAGAGCGAACGCCCGCTAAAGTTTGCGCTGCAGCGCCTTTCAAGGCAGCACTACCAAAATCAGGGAAATCCATACCCTTAGTCAAAGCAAAACCTTGATAATCACTCAAGTTTCCTGTTTTGTTACTACCGGTATCCACCTCGACACGCGCTTCCAAATTAAAAATCGCTTTGTAGCCACCACCCATATCCTCAGTACCCTTGAATCCGATACGAGAGCCATCAGCAATACCACTTACCATTTTGGTTTGTGTGCCTTTACCGTTGTTGGCAACTTGTATACCTGCATCAAGAATGCCGTAGAGAGTCACACTAGTTTGCGCCATAACTGGTGCAGCAAAACACGCACTTAAAGCAACTGCCAAAAATTTTACTTTCATTTTTTTGTCTCCATGTAGAATTCGGTGTATCTATGTGAAACGAACGTCCGTTCTAATTTCATTTATCAAAATATGACATTGATCCGAACACTTGTATAGGATCAATAATAAAACCATCGCAAACGAATTAACAACAAAAATACTTAAAAGACAATTTATTTAAATAAAAATATGCAGGTTGAAATATCCTTTTTTTACTATGAAAACCAAGGGTAAACCAAACAAAAGTAAGCTTTAGAAAGTCGCACTAAGGAATTGATTTTTATGCATGTTTTTCGAGTAAATCCTCTAATTTACAGTGTCGTTTAATTGCACCTGTCTACCCCTTTTTTAAATTCAATGACATATAGTGAAGCCTCAAAAAGCACCATCGTTCGTTTAATACTTTTAGCACCTATTGATAATTAATCAGGAGACAAAATGCGCCAATTAAAATATTCACTCACACTCATTGCAGCTGCAGTCCTTGCAGGCTGCGGTGGTAGCGGCGGCAGTGCGACTGACCCAGCACCAAAAATTAAATTCACCTCGCAAGTTTCGTTTGGCGATAGTTTGAGCGATGTTGGCACTTACAAAGTTGGAACCGTGGCTGCCTTAGGTGGTGGCAAATATACGGTCAATAGCCCAACGGCGAAAAATTGGACAGAAATAGTTGCTTCAGATCTGGGTCTGAGTGCGCCATGTGCAGCACAAACGGGCTTAGAAGGATTGGCGTCACAAGGCTTCAATGTCCCGGCGAAAACCAATGCTGGCTGTACTGGATATGCACAAGGCGGCGCCCGCGTAACAAATCCAGTTGGTCCTGGCAATAAACTGTTAGGCGGCAACAACGCTATTCTCGGTCAATTGACAGTTCCTGTAGCCAAGCAGATCCAGAATCACTTGGATGCGAACGGTGGCAAATTCTCAGGCACCGAAATTGTATTCGTCAGCGGTGGCCCAAATGATGGTTTTATTCAGGCAGGCACTTTATCTTCTGCTGCAACAGCGGCCGCGACAGCTGCGGTGACTGCTGCAGTTCCTGCACAAATTCAAAAAGACATTGCTAGCGGTGCTTGTAAGCCAACAGATGCTCAAGCAAGTAATTGCGTTGCGGGCGCTGTTGCAACTTTGACGCCAACAGTCGGAGCTCCTGCTGGTGCGGCTTTCGCGAAAGCGAATGCGCAAACCTATGTCGATGCCATGGGCACAGCCGGCACAGAATTAGCTGGCTACGTCAATAATCTAATTTTGGCAAAAGGTGCTAAATATGTCGTGGTCGTCAACATGCCAGACCTCAGCAAAACACCAGATGCATTGAAACAATCTGCTGACACTCAAGCATTATTGAATGGTATGACAGTCACATTTAATGCTCGCTTATTAGCTGGCTTGGCGGGTAATGACAATGTCTTGTTTGTCGATTTATTCACCCGTTTCCGTGATCACGCAGCCAATCCAAGTGCGTATGGCATTACCAATGTCACGACGCCTGCGTGCGATTTAACGCCAGCCAAAAATCCTCTAGGTTCATCTTTAGTCTGTAGCGCCGGCAATTTAATTCTTGGTGATACTAGCAAATATTACTTCGCGGACAGTGTGCACCCAACGCCATTTGGCCAGACTTTATTCGCCAGCTACATTTCTGACGAATTGGCGAAACGCAAGTGGAAGTAAATTTTTTGATTCTTTAATACATCACTAAATGGGGGCTAGGTTGCCCCCATTTTCATGTCACCTGACATGCACTTCAAATCGCACACCCGAGCGTGGGTATGGCAGTTTGTCAAACTACTGCGCTGAAATGGCGTCTTAAAAAGCCACTTCACATATGATTTCATGTGAAATTTCCCCTCCATTAGACTCATTGCTAGTTGATTTCAAAGCCGTCGTACCAGCCATTCAAAACCTTTGTAACCGTCAAACAAAGCCACCTACACAACTCACTTTTACTCTTATCAAGAATACTTGATCTCACAGCACCAACGTCAACACTGTGATTCCCCAAAACTCTTCGATTCTATGACGTGCGACCACGCACGTTAGCAATCCAACGACGAGTGCTTCAACCTTCTTGCAATCAATATTCGGCACCACCCAAAACAGGCATTCTCCTAAGCCACGTTGTGACTCTGCCAAAAGCAGTCAACTATCCCTCCTAAGACAGCACTCCTCGTTGTGTTTCATCACTCATCCTCGATAAGCTTAACAAAGTCATCGATTTATTGATGAAAGTGTAGATCTTCTAATAGTTTCATATAAGGCGATCTTCTTAAAGGCAGACAAAAAAATGCCGTTCAAAATTAACTGAACGGCATTTTTTCTTGAACCTACTTGCTATCAATCATTGCAAATACTAGTCTGTAATAATCTTCCCTTTCGCAATCAAATCATTGATCAGTTGCATATCTGTTGTGAAACTGCCAGTCAGATTTACACCCGCGAACACAATTTGTTGGACATCATTATCAGTTACATTGGTTAGATTTGTTGCCACTGCATTACCCGCCGTAAATGCCCCGCTCGTGCTGATGTAGAGAGTCGTATTAGTACCATCAAAGTTAAAGTGCAAAAACTTATCCAAGGTACTGCTGTTTTCCCCAACCAAAAGATCGCGCAAATCTAATCGATCTCCACCACTACCAAATGCGGTTGTGTCGAAGCCAATG
>JAYVHZ010000638.1:0-8882 GCA_043770645.1 Undibacterium sp.
ATAGTACTTAGCAGTAAAATTGATAAGCCGATTTTCTTCATTTTTTAACCTTCTTGGTCCAACGCATTTACACAGTCAAGCACGTCGTCACGCTTCATCTACGCACGCATTACCGACTTAACTATTGAGAAAACACATCTGCAATTTAATTCAATTTTTGTGTTCCCCGAATTTTCTTTTTGCTGAAGTCCGGATGTAAGCTGAGTGTTTGCAATTGTCTTCCACTCTTTAAAACGACTTCTGATTCTGTCATACGAACTAAAGTTTGATTACCAAATTTTCCGTTTAATTGTACGGTTTGCCCATCGATGATGGCAATTTTGCGGTGCGGTGAAATCAAGATCGATTGCAACACCGGACCGCTTGGTGTTTCCACCCCAACTTCCGTTTGCAGGAGGCCCGCTGGTGGTTTAGTTGGATCAGGTAAATTTTGTGCAAAGCTCGGTGCGTACGTGACGCAACTCATAGCACAAGCCAAAGCGAGACAACGGACGATTTTCACAAGTTGAGCCATTTTTTCTCCAGACTCAAAGTAAATAAATTCAGACGTAGACTTGCTTTCGGATATTCCAAAACGCTCAAACTGGCACGATTCCAGTACACCCGCTCTGGCATCGCTTCCAGTTCTCGCATATAAGTCAGCACGTCAAGATAGTTACCTTGCAAAACCAACTCCACTTCATGCTTATAAATGCTATGTGCATCTGGTGCATTTACATTAACGCCAGGCATCGCCGTCGTGGCAACCACGGTTTGACTTATTGCCTCCTGCGCTTTCGGCATCGCGATCAAATTCACGACGGGTAGACTCTTCAAAGAAATCAGTTGCAAAGCCTTATTTTGTTTCAGAATATTTTCTAATAGCAGGTTAATTTTTTCAGCTTGCACCAGATTTTTCTGCAGTGTGAGCAAGTCCTTATCCATTGCCACCAAACGAAGTTTTGCTTCAGCAAGCTTTGCTCGTAACTCAACATCAGGATCTACATTCAATACCGCACTTTGTTGTGCCATTTCTTCCTGCAAAACTACAATCTGATTTTGATTGGCCTGATGCTGTGCCAAAAAAATCTTGCGCAACTTCATCTGCGGTTCGACCAACAAAATAAATCCCAGCATCAAAACACCAAGACTACAGAGTACAAATAAGATACCTCGATCGCGCTCACTCAATGCATCTATTTTTTGCGACAAATTTTGCACTTGCTTTTTCATTGGCTTTTTACTCCGTCCGACTGCACTTTTTCTTTTTGTTCTGAAGAATGCAATTGAAATTCGAGATAGGGCGCAGGCTCTGCGGTTTTCTTTGGATCAGCAGTACTGACTGTTGCTGCCAATGGCAATAACGGTCTTTCGACCTGTAGTGCCGAAAAACTCTTCCCCTGCATAATTTTTTCTTGTTTTAACTGCGACACATATTGCGGTACTAGTTCCGCCTGCAAAGTCCGTCCGTACAAGACCAAATCATAGCCAGCACCTTCCAAACTGAAACCTGTCAGCCAGACATTCGCTGGAATTTGACGGGCGAATGCAGTGAGATAGGCCGAATAACCTTCGGTATTACCAAACTCGCTGTTCTGCAAAATTTGGCCAATATGGTGACGTCTCATTAACGTTGCTTCTATCATTCGCAATTCAAGTTCTAATGCGGGAGTTTTTAACTTAGGTGCTTGCGTATTACGAAGGCTACTCGCCTGATCATTCAGGTTTTTTAATTTCAGGCTTGATTGTTCAGCGGTCTTTTTCATGTCCGAAGTTTGCATTCGAGTGATCGTCAACCCGATCATCAAAATCACACTACTAAGCCCCAAAACGATCAACAAATTCGCAGCAGAGAAAACACTTTTTCGTTTCAATAAACTAGCGTTGTAGAGATTGATTTGCTGACTCATGCGACGCTCACTTCTCGACGCAACGCCGCACCGATCACTGAAAAAAACGCCTGCTGACGTTCAGCACTTCTCAACTCTGGAATTTTATCGATATTGATGACGCTGGAGAGGTCTACAATTTCCACCGGCAAATACATATTCGTCGATAGAAATTGACGCAACAATTCTGCTCCTTCCGCCAGAGGCGCTAACACTAGTTTTGCAGTGGTGATGTAATTGTGCTGACGATCAAAATGATCGAGCGATCGTTGCAACTCCAAAGAGACACGCTCAAAACTGGCGTTCCGTTCTTGCTCATTTTGTTTCGAAAAGTCCTGCGAACGCACATCGAGACGTCGTGACAAATATAATTCACCAGCATAAGTGACGGTCAATAAACCACCACGACTATCAAACGATAACATGGCAAGTCCACGTCCTTCGGTTTCAAGCAATGCGGAAACATTCCTTTGGGCCATTTCAGGTACATCGATCAGGGCTAACGGCAATTTCGCTGTTGCAAACAAAGTTTGATTTTGAATTAAGTGCTGATTTGCTGCGACGATCGCGATCAAAGATTGATTACGACCGCCATTATTTATATCCCCTGGAACGCTTAAGATATCAAAGCTTGCCGACTCGATCGGATAATCGATCAGTTCTTTCAAACGCCATCGGAGTGCGTTTTTCAATTCATCTGCAGGAACATTCATTGCATCGAGCGCGAACCATTGATATTCGTCGGGATTCAATTGCAACAAACATTTCTTTTGCTTAGCGGGAGTTTCGCGCGCTAGGCGCTCTAAGAGGGTTGACCACTTTTGTTCCGCCATCGGATAAAAAGACAAAAATTCTAGGACGGGCAAATTCTTCTCTACATGACGGATCGACGCCGAATACAAGCCATCGTATCCTAAGCGAATTACCATAATGTCGGCATTTTTCTTGTTATTTGAGAATAATCTCATGCAATCAGTCCAATTCAGCAATATTGCTTGACGTTAAGACAATAAGAGCTTCTTGTCAATCTTTGATCTTGGTTTTGTTGTCGGAAAGCTGACTTCCGCGCAATTGGTATCATCGCACAAGTATTTTTGCCCTTGCAAATCCTAATGTATTTCACGCATATAGATAAACTGGACATTGACCGCTGAATAAGTCAAACAAATAACACTCGGTGTCTGATTGATCTACACCCAAACCGGTCGACGTTGCCCAATCGCCGTCTTCTGCGCATACCGAATCATATTTTGCGTTTGATCAAAAAAACCACGCGAATCATATTCAACTCGCCCATTAAAACGTGGCAATGCAATTGCCGACAAGATGCCCAGAATTACCATGACCATGATAAGTTCGACAATGGTAAAACCCTGAATCGGCGACAAAAGTCGATATTAAACACGAGTTCGCATCAGGAGCACCAATCAATCCAAGCGAAGTCAAAAAAAGTAGTGGCTCACAAGCTAAAGACAGCACCAGCTGGTTTCACCGTGAATCCGAGGCGATCGACCAAAACAAAAAAGAAGCAGACATAAAACCCGCGCTTTCGCTAAATACAAAAAAAACTGCTTCAATCAGACAACAGCTTATGCGCAATTCGCAGCAGTCAAACCAGCGCTACTGTAGGTTGGTGGTGAACCGGCTGCCACTGGAACTGTATATGTTACGGCACATGCAACATGATCAGCATCCGAGGATACGGTAAAAACCGTGGCTGAGGTCGAAGTCAATACAAAATCAGGCGTCGCTAAACCGGCTGCGACAGGGATACTAGTCAACGCTGTCGTCGGATAACCGTTTGCCATCGGCAGAACCGACCCCTCCATCGTGATTGACGTATTTGGCGCCAACTGCTGTGTCAATTGTATGGAACGGGCTAAGGCTGCACCTGATTTTAAAGAAGCCAGAGCACCGTTCATTTTGGCGATGCGCGCTTCGGTTTGTAATGCCGCAAATCGTGGCAAGGCATAAGCGGAAAGCAAACCTAAAATGGTGATCACAACAATCAATTCAATTAAGGTAAAACCGGCTTGATTCTTTTGCATAGCGATTCCTAAAAATTTGAAATTCCTAAAATTTACTCCGAGCTAAATGGCAAGCACTGAGCATCAACGACTATGATAACAAAAATTATCAAAAAGCTTGGAAATGATCCTGCGCCTAGCTATGAAAAACAACAGGCCTTTATCTTTTCATCGCCACTCTTCCAAGATCCCAAATCGGCAGGAAAATTCCCAATGCCAGAATTAAGACCATCACGCCTAAAGTTACGATCAATATTGGTTCGATATTGGCAGACAAGGACTTCAACTCATACTCGACTTCACCTTCATACATTAAGCCGATTTCATCCATTAATTCATCCAAAGCACCACTTTCCTCACCCACCGCAATCATTTGCAACACAACAGGTGTAAACACATTGCTTGCAGTAGCAGTTCGCAAGATACTTTCTCCACGCTCTACCCCATCGCGCATTTGTTCAACACGACTCGCTATAAAACTGTTGTCAACCGTACTGGCAACCACGGTCAATGCTTGCACAATTGGCACCCCACTTTTACTCGACAAGGCAAAACTACGAGCAAAACGCGCCAAGGTGGCCTTTAATACGATACGCCCAAAAATTGGAAATTGCAGTATTTGTCTATCCCACCAAAATCGTCCATCACGAGTTGCTAAAAAACTGCGAAAAGCTACGATCGCAGCTGCACTAGCACCTAGCAATAACATCCAATAGTCAACAAAAAATTTCGACATGCCGAGCAAAAAGCGCGTCATTAAGGGCAGCTCGGCATTAAAACTCGCAAACACTTTTGCGAATGCTGGAATCACGAGAATATTCACAATGACCATCGCCAGCAGCATCACGATGACCACAAACATAGGATAGCGCAAAGCTGTTTTGACACGATTGCGCATGTCGCGTTCGAACTCCAGATGCTCGGACAATCTCAAAAAGATCATATCCAGCCGACCGGTCATTTCACCGACCTTCACCATACTGATAAAAAACATAGAGAATACGTTTGGATGTCGGCGCATCGCAGCCGACAATTCTCGACCTGAATCTAACGATTCCCGTAAATCCCGAATCACTTCGCGAAAAGCTCGACTCACCGCCGATTCCTGCAAGCCTGTCAAACCCCGCATAATCGGCACGCCTGCCCTAATCAATGTATGCAATTGCCGGCTAAATAACTGCACATCTAAGGCCTGTACCTTTTTATCCCACAAACGCTGCCACCAGCTCAATTCCTGATTTCCAGAAGTGCTCGTGCTCAGTGCAATTTGAATTGGAGAAATTCCCAAACTGAACAATTGTTTTGCAACCGTGTCAGGGTCTGCACTTTCCATTACCCCTTCGACCAATTCACCGTGCGAGTTTCTCGCTTTATACGCAAAGAACGGCATGCTTAACCCTATTCGTCAATTTGATTACTGATACGCATCGCTTCACTCACCGTAGTCACGCCATTTAATACCAGATCAATCGCATACTTACGCAAAGTCTTTCCACCCATTTGACGTTTAGCCACATCCATAAAGTAAGCGTTGTCTTCACTATGTGCTGCATCCACCACTGCTTTAGTCATCTCTAATAACTCATAGACGCCGATACGCCCTCGAAAACCGGTGCCATTGCAATGTCCGCAGCCTCGTCCAATATGGTACTGATGTTGATCCACCGCGCCATGCATATCCAAGCTCAGCCAATCATGTTCAGAAGCTGACAAACTATGCGAGACACGACAACTTTCACAAACAACCCGTACCAGTCGTTGCGCCAACACCGCCTGTAAAGAACTCCCCATCATATAGCGCGGTACGCCCATATCCAATAAACGAATCGGCGTACTAATTGCATCATTCGTATGCAAAGTCGACAAGACCAGATGCCCGGTCATCGCTGCGCGCATACCAATCTGTGCGGTCTCTTGATCCCGCATTTCACCCAACAGAATAATATCAGGATCCTGCCGCAAAGCGCCTCGTAAAACGCGAGCGAAACTCAAATCAATTTTTTCGTTCACCTGGACTTGATTAATGCCAGGCAAACGATATTCAACCGGATCTTCCACTGTAATCAATTTACGATCTTCGCGATTCAACTCCGCTAATGCACCATACAAAGTTGTGGTTTTGCCGCTACCAGTTGGCCCTGTCACCAAGACTAAGCCATTCGGGCGTTGAATAATTGACCGAAAGCGTGCCAACATCTCGACTGGCATCCCAATTTTATTCAGATTCAAAATACCACCACTCTGATTCAATAAACGCATCACCACAGATTCGCCATATTGCGTAGGCATGGTAGAGATACGCACGTCGATCTGATGTTGACGCACTTTAATTACAAAACGTCCATCCTGCGGTAAGCGTTTTTCTGAAATATCCATTTCAGAAATTAATTTCAAACGCAATGCCAATGCACCGGCAATTTTCATATCAGCTTCGGTTTGCAGATGCAACATGCCATCAATCCGGAACCGAATTTGTAAACGTTTCTCTTGAGGTTCAATATGAATGTCTGATGCCCTGACCTGAACAGCATCATTAAATACCGATTGCAATAATTTCACCACCGGTGCATCTTCAGCACCAGCCGCACTGACTAAAGTACCGAAATCAACATTGGCATCGGTGAGCTCTTGCTCAAGCTCGCGCGCCAAGTCTGTAATTGCATCAGTATGTCGATACAGATTATCAATCGCCGCCAATAAGTCATTTTCATTCACCACCGCTAGGTGAATAACACTTTTTAAAATACGACTGATTTCATCGTAAGCAAACAGATCGGTAGGATCCACCATCGCCACCAAATAACCATTATCACGCTGCTCAAGCACGATGGCACGAAAGCGACGCGCTTGTAACTCTGGAAGTTTTTTAACGATATCTGGTTTGATGTTGTACTGTTTTAAATTCACAAAGCTAATATTTAATTGCTTTGCCATTGCCTCCGAAATTTGATCTTCGGTAACAAACTTATTCTCGACAAAGAGCCGGCCTAATTTACGTCCAGTGCGCTTTTGTTCGGCTAAAGCAAGTTGCAACTGCTCTTCTGACATCAGTTTTTGCTGCAATAAAATCTCGCCTAAACGAATTTTTTCTGGTCGTGCCATGCCTGTCCTCAATTCATTTTTTTGTTCGAACGAATATCGCTCAAATGTTGACTACGAAAGTCAGCTCAGTTTTTCAGCACAATTACTAGCAAAGCATAAACGGTGCGTTCCAATATTTGCAGTGTCAACCTATTTGACTGAATATGCAATTTTATGAACATCTTTTCTCGCAGCCTACATATTTTCATTCCGTGTTTGGCGAATTCTCAGTCTGTGCTAGTCTTCTAGACTGAAGTTCAAAGATCACTCACGCAACACAACGTTTTCATCACCCACACCTTGATTCTATGGGAAAAACACATGTTTTCAAAAGTCCATGAGGTAGCAAAACAACTGAACCAAGTCATTATCGGTAAAGATAGACAGATTCAGCAAGCGCTGGTCTGTTTATTAGGCGGTGGACATTTGCTGATAGAAGATGTACCAGGCGTAGGCAAAACGACACTGGCGCACGCCTTGGCGATTTCCTTGGGTTTGCAATTTAATCGCCTGCAATTCACTTCTGACTTATTACCAACTGATGTCATCGGCGTATCTATTTTCGAACGTGAAAAAAGTCAGTTCGTATTTCATCCAGGCCCCATATTTACCCAAATTTTATTGGCAGACGAGATCAATCGCGCCACGCCAAAAACACAATCCGCGCTTTTAGAGGCTATGGAGGAGCAACAAGTCAGTGCAGAAGGCCAAACCCGTCAATTGCCTCAACCCTTCTTTGTCATAGCGACGCAAAACCCAACTCACCAAGTCGGAACATTTTCTCTGCCTGAATCGCAACTAGATCGCTTTCTAATGTGTCTATCCCTAGGCTATCCCGATGCGGCAGCAGAACGCGCCTTATTGATGGGCGAAGACCGACGCACTCTGTTAAAAAGTTTAAGCGCAGTTATGCGTGCCGAAGAATTACTGGAAGCGCAAACAGCAGTAAGGAAAATTCATGCATCGCCATCTTTAATTGACTACCTGCAAAAATTGGCACAAAGCACGCGTGAATCAGGCATTTTTGCAGAAGGCATGAGCCCACGTGCAGCGATTGCACTATTGCAGGCAGCACGCGCTTGGGCTGCACTTGAAGGACGTGATCATGTTTTACCTGAAGACGTACAGGCCGTCTTGGTGCCGGTCATTGCGCATCGCTTACGCCCTATTAAATCAGTGAATAGTAAAGCCAATGCCAGTGCGGATTTACTCACTGCTTTGATGCTAAAAGTCGCTGTTTAGCATCATGACTTGACTAAATCAATTCAATCGACCAAGTAATAACAGAATGCAGTTCTTAGACAAACTCAAAAATAAATTTAAGCGTATTGTGCTGCTTGAAAAATCAGCAGAAGTAGGGGAAGTTATCCTAAAACAACGACGCGTGTTTACATTACCAAGTCGCGCAGGATTGGCCTTTGCTCTCTTGCTAATCATTCTGTTTCTAACCTCGACTAACTACAACCTTAATCTCGGTTTTGGTATGACTTATTTGCTGGCGGGTCTAGCCGCAGTCAATGCCTTATTCACGTTTAGAAATTTGGCGTATTTGCGATTACAGGCTGGACAAGGTGAAAGCATATTTGCTGGTGATGTCGCCGAATTTCCAATTCATATCAACAACCCACAAAACCTAGATCGAATCGCCTTGCACATCGCGTTTTTGCAACCACAAAGTACCGAACAGATTATTGATGTCAACGCGACTAGTAGTGTCAGTATCAAACTTAGGACGCTAAGCACTACCCGGGGTTATCTAGCCTGCCCTAGGATTCGCTTACAAACCTGGTTTCCATTGGGTCTACTGCGAGCATGGAGTACATGGCTGCCCACCAGCAAAATTCTGGTCTATCCTACCCCTGAAGCAATTCCACCTACCCTTCCTTTCGGCCTTGATGATTCGAAC
>JAYVHZ010000639.1:0-5893 GCA_043770645.1 Undibacterium sp.
AAGTTATCCACTTCGACATCGGGTACGACACCAACACCTTCAACTATCCAGTGACCATCTTTCACGTCAAATTGGGCGTTTTCTGCAGCCCGCACCATACCGTTATCGCTTAAAGAATTGCGATCAGATAGCCAGACACCAGCACCAGCAGTGCGTTTGCCAATGAGTGGACCAAGATTCAAGGTTTTGACGCCAGCGGCGAAAGTTTCACCATCTGAGTAGGTCAATTCATCGATCAATACGACCAAATGTCCACGGAAGGTTTGCTGCATATTGGCATAAGGCTGATTACCAGCCGATGACCAGAACGCCCAAGCTTTGCGTAAAAGCTTTTCGATAATCCAGCTGTCAATATTGCCGCCATTGTTTCTACGCACGTCGATGATTAAACCATCACGATCGTAGTTGGCATAAAAATCGCGGGCAAAGCTGGCAACATCGGCGGCTGTCATAGCACGTAAATGTAAATAACCAATTTTCCCATCAGATTGTCGGTTTACTTTTGATGCTAAATTTTGTTCCCAATCGCTGTAGCGTAAATTTGCTTGCTTCTGCATGTTCACTGGCGTAACCAATACTGTCTTTTCCGCTTGATTGGCACGCTTGTATTGCAGAAGCACCTGTTTATCTGCCTGATTCAATAACAAGTCAGAAATGTCACGCGCTGCCAGTACATCCTTACCGTTAATGCTCGTAATGATGTCGCCCACTTTGATATCGAGATCTGGATGATCTAAAGGCGCACGCTGGGATGGTAAATCAGGTTCGCCGCGATAAATATGCTCGATACGATATCCCTCAGTTGTCTTGCTGAATACCGCACCTAGTCCTGCCGCCAGCCCATCTGGTGAGGCTCGACGTATTTCTCCAGGACGAACTTGGGAATGGAGTGAGCTCACTTCACTAACCATTAAAGCGAGGACATCATTCAGTTCCGCTCTATCTCTTACACGATCTACAAGTGGGGCATATTTCTCGCGCACTTTGACCCAATCCACGCCACGCATATTGGTGTCATACAAGAAGTCACGATGCATGCGCCAAGCATCCATATACATTTGCTTCCACTCTTGACGTGGATTGGAGCTGAAACTCCAGTCATCCACTTTCACTTTGGCTTTGCTTAAGTCTCCCGGTGCTTTAGCTGCAGCATCAACGACGTAAAAGTCGCCATTTCCAGTACCAATGTGCAGAAGAACACGTTTTTTATCGAGTGATAAGTCAAAATTACGCACGCCTGTCGCAAATACTTCTGCCAGTGGTGAGGCTTTGCTAATCGCTAAAGTTTTTGCGATGCTGCGGGTACGATCGATCGCATCGCGTTCAAGGAAATATAAGCGTTTGTCATCAGCAATTAGACGGCGGTAATTGCCCGCTGGAACAGGGACTTCGTACAGTCGTTCAGCCAGACCTTGATAGACAATCGGACTTAATCCTTTTTTGCTAGGAGCAGCTTCAGATTTTTTGGGATCTTTGCTGGCGTCTGCGATATCTGCTTTGTCTGCAACTTTCTCTGCAGGTTTGTCAGCGGCTTTTTCATTGCCCTTGCTTAACTCGTCGTCAGGTTTGAAGGGGAAGCGATTGCCTGGTTGTAAGGCCAATGCAAAAATACCAGCGCGCTTGTCAAAATTGGTGCCCATATTGCGGTCACCCCAAGGAGCACCGACACCCGGTTGGAAATTGCGATTCGATAAAAAGTACAGCCACTTGCCATCGTTGGAGAACGTTGGCGATTCTGATTCGTAGCGGTCTGTGGTAACGAAATGGGTTTCCTTACTGTCGATATCAAATAAACCAATTTGGTTCCGACCTTGTGAATTATTACTGCGTACCATCGCGAGTGTTTTGCTGTCTGGAGACCAGACGATTTCATCATGCGTTCCCTGACCATCTTTGGCAGCGTCGTCGATGACGACATTGGCTTTGGTACTCAAGTCTAACAAAAACAGTCGTCCACGTTTGTCGGTATGTGCTAAATATTTACCGTCAGGAGAGGGCGCCATGGTCAGTCTATGCGTTTCGCCATCTTTGCTTAACTGTTCGCCTTTGCCGCTGCCATTCGCTGGAAAGCGCCAAATCTCGTTCTCGCCTGTACTGTCGACAAAGGCATAAATAAAGCGTTCATCATGCGAGAAGACCGCTTCGCGTGCGCGTGCACCGTCTGGCAAATTGATATCCACACGCCGTTGTGAGCCAGTGCCCGCGATGGTCATTTGACCGCGTGCGGTGAAGACGAGTTTTTCATCTTTGCCCGCGACCTGTACGGTGCTCAAAAATTCGAGAGGATTCTTGATATGACGTTGACGAGACTGATCAAAATCGGACACCAAATCAATATCAACTAACTGATCATTTTGCGTGTTCAAGTCTAGTACACGTAGATTCGCGCCCAGCTGATAAACGATCTTGCCGTCGCCCGCTTGTGCGTTGCGGACTTCCCATTCACGGTGTTTAGTCAGCGCGCGAACAGTGCTACCATCGATATTGCTCGAATAAACATTGTATGCACCATCTCGATCACTGAGAAAAATCAGTCGATTTTTCCACAGCATTGGGCGACGGTTATTGGATTTTTCATTAGCAAACACATTGATCGCTTCGGTTTTGCGGCTTAAATCAATTTTCCAAAGCTGGGCGAGAGCGCCACCGCGGTACATTTTGGCATTGTCGCCACGCGTATGTAGGCCGAGACGGGTGAAGTACAAGGTAGTGCCAGCATCATCGATTGCAGCTTCGTTGGCATCGGTCACAGGAAAAACCTGACGTTGCAAGTTTTGCGGGTTGATTGCTGAGATAACTGTCTGCGATGTTGGGCCAAGCTGATGTTGGCTAGTCACCAATACCTCACCTTGTGCAGTCCAACCCAAAACAGTTACTGCACTATTTTCAAAGCTAATCCGCCTCGGAACACCACCTGCAATCGGCATGACATAAGCTTCTTGTGCGCCTTCATAGTTGGCTGAATAAGCGATCCATTTGCCATCTTGTGAAATGGCAGAATGTGTTTCTGCCCCGAGGTGCGTGGTTAAGCGCTGCGCTGCACCGCCATTGCTGGCAACTTTCCATAAATCGCCCTCAGCTGTAAAAACCACAGAATCCGCACGAATCGACGGAAACCGACCATAGGCATTATCATTCGGCGCAGCATAAGCGGAAGCGATTATGCCGCTCAGTGAAAGTGTTAGAAATAATGAGTGAATTTTCATAATTTTTTTATCGGTGTGATGAACTTAAAAAATGGTTAAGTACAATTTGTATACTGGAGCTACATTTGACTAATTATTTTGATATTCTTCATTGTTCATTGATATGGCCTGTTCAACCTGTGTTGATAATCGCAATACTGTTGGCAACGATAGGCATTTATGACGGTTTCAGACCAGTTCTCTGCAAATTAGTTCTAAGGATTTAAGTTGGAAATACGATTTGAAGGTTTTTTTGAGGCAAAACAGTTCTTATTTTTTGTGACACTAATATTCTGCTAAGACATATTGATCAAACCCTTAAAACTTTTTTCACCATCTTTTTTATGCCCCATTATTGTCGTTTCCTTGGTGTCGCAACATTGGCCGTCATTGCCCTCGGATTCTTCGTAGGTCCTGCCGCTAATGCATCTACTAAAACCGATGTAAAAATAGAAAAATCACCTTAGTCGGCGAAGATGAATGGTATCCCTATGCGAATTTAAGGGGAGAATCAAACAGGTCGGAAGTATTAGCGTGCAGTCTCTCTATGTCAGTTTCTCAAAACAACGTGCCGATTCCATCAAATTTGCAAGCCTTTTGGATCAAGGCTTACGCAAAATTAAAAAGAATGGGGTGTATCAGAACATAGAACAAAAATGGCGCAATCCCGCGCCTTAGTGAAATGAAGTTGCTTGCGCTTTTAATAGCCGATAGTTTGAGCCGCCTCATGCACTAGTTGCTTAAACAAATCGTGACGCATACCCGTAATCTCACCGCGCTTGACGGCATCTAATACCGTGCAACCTGGTTCGGTATGATGATGGCAGTTATAAAATTTACAGTGGCCAAGATGCGGCAAAAATTCTGGAAACGCACGTTCCAACATACCTTCACTTAAATGGTGTAAACCAAACTCTTGAAAACCTGGTGAATCAATCACATAAGTGGGTCGTCCCTCATAAGCATCCATTTGAAACAAACGGGTGAACGTCGTCGTGTGTTTTCCAGTATCCAAGGCAGCAGAAATCTCGCGCGTCGCGATCTCGGCATCGGGTATTAATAAATTAATCAAGGATGATTTACCCATACCCGATTGGCCGATCAATATTGTGCTTTGCCCCTGAATCAAGGACAGCATTTTTTCGCGTGTCGCTTCTGGTTGCGCTGTGACAGAAACCTCGTGCACGGGGTAACCAAGTGAGGCATATAAACCGACGCGTTCGCGAGCTTTTGGTAAGCTAGTGGTGACGTCGATTTTGTTTAAAACGATGTGCGCTTTGATGCCGGATGACTCCGATGCGACTAAAGCACGAGAAATTAAATCATCGGAAAAACTCGGTTCTGTCGCCACCACCACAATCAGCTGCGTCAGATTGGCCGCCAACATTTTCGATTTGTATTGATCTGAGCGATATAGCAAAGTGGTGCGTGGTACGATGGCTTCAATCACACCTTGATTGGCAGAAGTCATTTGATATTCGACGATATCACCAACCGCCACATCGCTTTTTTTGCCGCGCGTGACGCAATGCAATTTCAGACCGTTTGCCTGAATCAAATAATGCCGACCGTGGGCGGCAATCACAGTGCCTTGTTCGGTCGGTCCAGATTTTTTCTGTGAGGTGAATTTCTTAGACATGCAGCGCGCTTAGCCGAATGTCTGGGTAAAGATCACATCCAGCTTGGCAGCGCAAATAAAATCGTTTTCTGAGATGCCACCTTTTCCACCGTTGACCGTATGTGTATCAAACTTAACGACGCAACGATTGTAAGTGACGATCAATTCTGGATGATGATCTTCTTCGTGGATGGTGTAAGCAATCGCATTCACAAAAGCCAGGGTTTCATAATAATTTTTGAATTGATATGTCTTGACAATGCGTGGACCATCTTGGGCCCAACCAGGAGTGGAAGCTAGGTAACTGGCAAGCTCATTGTCCGCTAAACCGATTTCAGTATGCGCAGATTTTTTTGCTAAGAGGTCAGATGTTTTCATAGTTTTTTTAGGAAGTTTCGAGAGTTTGCTGAGAATACAAATTAAGCCAACTTACTTTGTTGATGCAGATGTGCAATCCGAATTGAAGCCGGAGGATGTGAATCGTAAAATGCAGAATGCACAGGGTCTGGCGTTAAGGTGGAGGCATTATCTTCATACAGTTTGACCAAAGCTGAGACCAAATCATTGGCATTGGTATGCTTTACCGCGAATGCATCGGCTTCAAATTCATGCTTGCGTGAGCTGATCGACGTTAATGGCGATAGCACAAAAGTAAAAACAGGTAAGGTCAACATGAACAAAATCAATGCCATCGCATTATTGGATGACGCAAACAGGATGGGATCAACACCCAATCCTGTAAAGAACCAAACTTGCTGCTTCAAATAACCAAGTAGGGCTAAAAATCCCAAGGACACGGCAAACATCACAACCATACGTTTAACTATGTGTTTGAGTTTGAAATGCCCTAGCTCATGCGCCAATACTGCTTCAACTTCTTGCGGTGCCAGGCGTTCAATTAAGGTATCAAAAAACACGATGCGTTTAGTCTTCCCGAACCCAGAAAAATACGCATTGCCATGTGCACTGCGTTTAGACCCGTCCATCACAAATAAACCGCTGGAAGCGAAGCCAACCCGGTGCATTAGGCCTTCAATGCGGGTGCGTAGGCTATCATCGGCGAGGGGCGTAAATTTGTTGAACAAAGGTG
>JAYVHZ010000640.1:0-5495 GCA_043770645.1 Undibacterium sp.
CGTGGCTGAATACTTACAAGACCGCAAAGCGGTCACCATCACGACACTCAATACGCTGCGTGAACAAGGTGAAAAAATCACTATGTTGACCTGCTACGACTCCAGCTTCGCGGCCATGATGGATCGTTGCAGTGTCGAAGTTTTATTAGTCGGTGACTCACTCGGCATGGTCTGCCAAGGACACAGTTCCACCCTCCCCGTCACCAACGCTGATGTCGCGTATCACACCGCCAGTGTAGTGCGCGGTAATGACAAAGCGTTCGTAGTCGCCGATATGCCCTTTGGCACCTATCCAACACCAGAAACCGCGTTTGCCAATGCTGTGCAACTGATACAAGCCGGCGCACAAATGGTCAAAGTCGAAGGTGGCGCATGGATCGCCCCTATCATCAAATTCCTCACCGAACGCTCCATCCCAGTCTGCGCTCACCTAGGTCTCACGCCACAATCGGTACACCAATTAGGCGGCTACAAAGTACAGGGAAAAACCACCGCCGCCGCAGACTTACTCAAAGCCGACGCGCAATTATTACAAGAAGCTGGCGCAGCCTTATTGGTCTTAGAAGCCATCCCAGCAGGACTCGCAAAAGAAGTCACCGACTTATTACACATCCCAACCATCGGCATAGGCGCTGGACCGGACTGCTCTGGGCAAGTCTTAGTCATGCACGATTTACTCGGCGTTTTTCCTGGCCGCAAAGCGCGCTTTGTGAAGAATTTTATGGAAGGGCAAACGAATATCGATGCCGCGATTAAGGCGTATGTGGCGGCGGTTAAAGATAAGAGTTTTCCTGCGGCTGAGCATTGCTTTTAAGATTCCTGCCCTGCCTAGTCTCGCCCTTGCTAATTCAGCCATGCCACATCACCCGTGGCAACGCAGCAAGGTGTTTTTTTGCGTGCCCATAATCCTTATCGAGTCGACTGCATTGCGAGAATGCGCTGTCGATCTCAGTTTAGCCTACACTTCAAAATGACGTGCATTGAGCACTGAGAAAGCCCGTTCCAGCGTGTCGGGCTTAGGAATACCATTCGCATATGGCGAAGTCTCTCGAAGCCAGTCAATCTTCAAATCTCCCCAGCGAGAAACGGCGCCCCAACTTTCCGCTCCACTGATAATCGCAAACAGGGCTAACGAAAAAATTTCGCTTAGTTGATCTGGGCATACACGCGTATGTAGATCACCGAATTCCTCAAAAACTTCCAATATTGACGCTCCCTGTTTCTTCATCTCTCATCTACATTACGAAAGTAACCGCCTTTTCCTGAAAGTTCACAACTACTGATTCCTTTCTACACCACTATTTGACCTGATCTTGGTGCGATTGCCCTGCCGGATCAATGATGAAAAATATTTAATTTTATTTAAAATGCATATATCAAGTAGGACAAACACTTAATTTTGGCGGCTCTCAAAATTATGAAATTTTGTCGTAAAATTGTAGATCCCCTCTTTCATTTCGACTTGCGGGAAATTCAGCTTTCAATCCCAACATTACAAACTTAACCATCCAACAAAACATAGAGTTTACAAATAATTAAAGTACACTAATAAAGCTCCATTAACCTCAAAAAATCGACGCCTCACCATTACACAATTTTTTTATCTCTATTTTTTCAGATATATCTTTATGGCACCATATCTCTATCACTTACTCGAAAATTACAGCATAATTTGACAAGTACATTTGTAGGCAACGAAGATGATCTTATATCCATTTCTTCTGCATCAATGCTTTTTGGCAGCACTAACAACAATAGAAAATTAACAGAAATCAAGAGTTGCAAGGTGTACTATAACAAATTCTTAAATTTGAACTTCTACTGTGTGTCGTTGAATTAAAAAGGTCGATGAACCACCATGGCGCTACCAAACTTCAAATCAGCTCCGGCTATTTCATTCACGGAAAAAAAAATCCTTGTATTGGATGATATGCCAGACATGCGCACCACGATGCGCAACCAAATGCAAGCCTTGGGCATTACGAACGTTAGCCTCGCTGCAACTGTTCGTGAAGCACTTAATTTCATTAGTCAAAGAGCCTATGATGTCATTTTGTGCGACTACTATTTGGGTGGATCTACCGATGGTCAGCAATTTTTAGAATATTTGCGAACCACCAATGCGATCAGTCGAGCGACCTTATTCATTATGATTACGGCGGAAACCGGTTTCAATAGCGTGATTACGGCAGCTGAATGTATGCCAGATGATTATTTGCTCAAGCCATTCACTGGTGAAACTTTAAAATTGCGCTTAGAGCGCCTGTTAGAACGCAAAGCGCGCTTGGCGGCTATCGATAAATTACAGGATCAAGGTGCATGGCCCGAAATCATCAAGGCCTGTGATGAAATTATTGCCAGTAAAGACAAGTACATTGTCGATGGCATGCGGATTAAAGGTAATGCGCTATTGATGTTACATCAAATAGATCAGGCAATTTCTTTCTATCAAAATGCACTCAAAATGCGTGACATGCCATGGGCCAAATTAGGTTTAGCGAGAGCATTGAAGTTTAAGGGCGAAGGTGGACAAGCTGGCCAACTTTTAGAATCGATTATCGCCGACAATCCGCGTTTATTAGCTGCTTATGACTTATTGGGTAAAATCCATACCGAAGCCGGCGACACCGAAAAAGCCTTAAATGTGTTAGACAATGCTTGCAGTATTGCGCCGCATTCATTAGCCCGCCAACGCTCCATCGCAAATCTTGCTGAAACGACTGGTGACTATAGCCGGGTTAATAAAGCGCTTAGCGTCGTCGTCAAACAGACGAAAAATTCACCCTTGCGTGACCCCAATGATTACGCGAAATTAACCAATGCCTTAACCGAAACAGGTGAACTAGAACGCGCAGTGAATATCATCAAAGAAGCGAAAGATCATTTTACAGAATCGGCTGAAGTGAAACTGTTGTCGGCGTATGAAGCAGTCGCCCAAAGTAAATTAGGAAATAAAGATCTAGCAAAAAAAGCTTTAGATATTGCCTTAGCCGATGATGGAACCATCCCCTCAGAAACCACTAGCTTAGCGCTAGCAAAAGCTTGCTTGGCGCAAAACAGAACGGAAGACGCACGTAACATTCTTAAATCTGTCGTACAAAATAATCCTGAATCGAACAAGTTACAAGAAAACATTGCACTAATATTCAAAGATCATGGTGGTGCAGATGTCGCACAACATTTGATAGAAACTTCAGTCAAAGAAGTCATCAATCTCAACAACGATGCTGTACAAAAAGCCCGCGCTGGTCAATATGCAGAAGCCTCACAAATGTTGACGGAAGCCGCTATGCGTTTGCCCAATAACTTACAAGTCGTATCGAATGCAGCGCTCTCCATTTTGATGGATATTTTTACCAATGGATTTAATTTAGAAAAATCCATACGCGCCAAACAATTTCAAGATGCCGTGTTTAAGCAAAATGATCAGTACCCAAAATTGGCTGAAATCAATGCATTTCAAATTAAAATTCAAACTAAATACAAGCAAGACGTCAAGGCATGAATATGAAAGACAGCTTCTCGGAAATTGCGGCCTTAAGCATTCATGATGTCAAAAACGATTTGGCGCAACTCGCCGCCGAAGCAGAAGCACGTGGCGATGTAAAAAGCCAAGAAATCGCTTTGCGTGCATCAGAGACCTTGACTGGTTTACTATGTTTTTATAAATCAGAAACGCACAATCTCCATGTACAAATCGATGCGCAAGATCCACATGAACTGATTGATGATTTACTCGGCCATCACGCTAGTCGCATTCAAACGCAAACACATTTGGAAGTTCAGAAAGATCTTGAGCAAGCACCGGATTTATGGTTTTACGATAAAACTTTAATCCAGATGGTCTTAGCGAACGCCTTACAAAACGCACTGCGATTTGCGCTCCATAGCATCAAGATCAGCGTTATTGCTCATGCAGAATATCTGGAAATTTGCGTGCAAGACGACGGCGTTGGCTATCCATCAAGCCTGTTGCAAAATCCGGTCGAAAACAGTCCCGTCACTGCACAGGGAACTGGTCTAGGATTAGGTTTAGCACGCAGAGTAGTCGCTCTACATACAAATGGTGGTCGTCAAGGTGAAATTGTTTTATCGAATCTTGGCGGCGCCCGATTTCAATTACATTTACCGTGATTCGTCAACAAATGCGTCAACAATCTATAAACTAAAATTTCGCCAACATCCATACTGGGCAGGCGTTGTGTCCGGTGTCTCCCATCGGTTGGCAAATACTTTCAAAACCCATTTTTTTATACAAATTTTGTGCCGCCAGCATGTTTGGCAAAGTCTCCAAATAACATTGGGTATATCCCATGATCTTTGCATTTTCAATACAACGTTGAATCAGCAATTTGCCCAAACCTAAACCTCGCGTTTGCGGCAACATATACATTTTCTGCAATTCACAGACTTCAGCGGACGCGCCTGCTAAGCTACCGAAGCCACCCCCGGCGACAATCTCACCATCAATTTCGATCACATAGTAAGCACCTTTATCTTGCTGATAGTGCTGATACATATAGTCCAGGGACGGATCTGCAAAAGCTGAGCCAACTTTAGGCACGTCCATCTCGGTCAATACTGCACGAATTACGCGAGCGATGGCTGCATTATCTTGTTCTTGGATTTCCCGAATGATGGGAACATTTGCGACTGGAATTGTAGAGATTTCACTCATGATCTAAATACACCTTCTATAAATTGAAATCGTTATTGCAGGATCTATCAAGCAACATCGAAGGCAAAAAAAAGGAGCAAGAGATATTTCAAGCTCCTTTTCTTTACTTGCATAACAAAAGCAAAAAAATCTATTTTACCGGCACATAATTTACTGGGATCCAGGCATAGCCTTTTCCCTCACTGCGAACATAACCCAGACCAGGGAAAGATACATGGGTTGCCCCTACCATATAGCCTTGCTGAGCAGCATCAGCGTAGGCTTTTTTACGGGCAGCCATCGCAGCCTTGCTATCACTGTCAAATGCAATGGTCACTGAAGGATTGTCAAACTGAACTGCGGCGACGTGCATCAAGTCACCCCACAGCATGAGTTTTTGCCCCTTACTTTCAACTAAGTACACACTGTGACCGGGCGTATGTCCACGTGCCGCGACTGCTTTTACACCTGCGACCAAATCAGTATCGCCATTAAAAGTTTTGAATTTTCCCGCTTTAATATAAGGATTAATTGAGGACATCGCTCCTTGAAAGGCACCTTTAGCATCAGCAGGTGCCTTATCCATATTTGCCTGACTTAACCAAAAATCGGCATCATGTTGATCGGCACGCACAATTGCGTTAGGAAATGCTAATTGATCACCCTGCATTAAGCCACCAACATGATCACCATGCATATGCGTGATATACACTTCATCGATTTGATCTGGGGTGTAACCGGCGGCTTTCAAACTATTCGCCAAACGCCCCAGTGTGGGGCCAAACAAAGTTGCCGCACCAGTGTCAATTAAGACCAACTTTGATCCAGTATTAATCAG
>JAYVHZ010000641.1:0-6002 GCA_043770645.1 Undibacterium sp.
GTGAAGAACATGTATTGTCCACGCCCAATCCGTCTTTTCGGCGGGTAGAAGTTTTGGTTTTTGATGCAAGCAATTTGCAACGGCGCTTGGCTAAGTTAACACAGGTGGTTCCCAATGCGCCATAAAATTCGCCTAAAGTCTCAAGGTTTTACTTTGATCGAGCTCCTAGTGGCGATCGCAATTTTAGCAATCATTGCAGTGATGGGTTGGAGCGGCTTGGATAGTATTATTCGCGCCCGACAGACTTTGAACCACGAACTTGAACAAAGTCGAGGTTCGCAAATCAGTTTTGTGCAGTTGGAGAACGATTGCGCCCATTTAGTAAACGAGAAATTATTGCCTAGAGGTGAAAATTTACGTGCGTTTGAAACGCAGTTGATATTAATACGCAACGTGTACGAAGAGAACCGACCACCGCAATTGCAAGTAGTTGCTTACCGAATGATGGAAGGAATCTTGACACGTAGAGAATCTGTTGCCACGCGTGATTTAAAGATTTTAGACTCGTTTTGGCAAAATGCGATCAATGGCAACGACAATATGCCCGTCGTTAAATTGCAAACGAACATCACTGTGTTTCAAATGCGCACTTGGAATAATGATGAGAACAGTTGGCGTGTCGCTGGCACCGACATTGCAGTTGGCACTGGCGCCATTGCCAAACCAGGAAAAGGCGTCCCGCGCAAAACCGGCTTGGAAGTCACGATGCAGTTAAACGGCCAGCAAAATCCGTTGTTAAAGATTTTCTTATTAGGTGCTGCATGAAGCGTCATTATCAATCTGGCGTAGCGGTGGTGACCGCACTGTTATTAACGACCTTGGCAATTACTATTGTTGCTAGTTTGTTTTGGCAGCAGCAAGTTCAAGTGCGCTCGATTGAAAACCAGCGCTTTCAGTTGCAAAAAAAATGGGTCTTACGTGGAGCCTTAGACTGGGCTGGATTGATTTTGCGCGAAGATAGACGCATTAGTAAAGTTGATCATTTAGGCGAACCTTGGGCAGTTAGTTTGGGTGATACCCGACTAGATCAATATGTTGAAAACGGTAAAACAGAAGTCGAGGATAGTGACGCCACGCTTTCAGGACAAATTAGCGATGCCCAAGCAAAATACAATTTAAATAATTTGGCTGTAAATGGCAGAGTCGATCCGCGCGAACTAGCGGTATTTGCTAAACTTTTAAGTAATTTAAGGTTGGATTCAAGCTTGGCACAACAAGTGTCGGTGCAGGTGGCATTGACTCAAGAGCGTGTTATTGAAGGACCAACTAAACCTGATGGCGCAAATTCAGGTGATGATTCATCGGTGCCTAAGAATCCTGGGGACGGTGCCAATGCTGGAGCAAATACAACGCCTGATGGTGGTGGTTCGCCAGTTGGTGTATCGACAAGTGCCAATTCCGCAGTACAATTCTTAAAATTTAGTCAAATAGATGATTTATTGGTCATTCCAGGCTTTACGCCAGCAACGATTTTGCGATTGCGAAATTTTGTAACAGTCTTACCAGTATTTACAAAAATTAACGTTAATACGACGACCGCTGAAGTACTTTCAGCACGTTTGAATGGAGTGAGTATGACCGATGCTGCGCTGATGATCGCAACTAGGGATCGTGCTCACTTCTTGAATTTTCAAAATTTCATGTTAAATTTTCCAGACAAAGTAAAGGATGCTGATAGTGGTTTTCTGGATTTTAGTACCAGTTATTTTGTGGTGAACGGAAAAGTTAAATTGAATCGGTCTTTGCTAGAGGTAGATGCCTTGTTTGAACGGGACGACAAAGGAACACAAGTTTTGTGGATAAAAGAAAATTAAATATCAGGAGCGAACTTATTATGAGTCTGAGTAATTCTCCATGCATTCGTTGCAGTATTAGAAAAAGTAAAAAAACTCAATTTGGCAAAAAGGTGTAGGAGAACATGGCAAGTACGCTTTATATACAATTACCTCCAAGAGCAGTAGCGGATACGCTCGGTGCTTGGGGCGATCAGACTTTTTCATATTGTCTTGCATCAGCAGAAAAAAACATCCTGCAACAAGGTCGTCACGCATTTTCCACTTTGCAAGAGCTAAGCAAAGATGCTGCGGAAGTAGTATTGCTGGTGTCTGCAAGTGATGTGAGTTTTTTAAAAGTGTCAGTGCCACCGATGCCATTTGTAAAAATTAAAGCAGCTTTGCCAAATTTGCTCGAAGAACAATTGTTAGCAGATCCAGCTGATTTATTATTTGTTGCAACTCCGCCTGTGAATGGGTTTTGTGCTGTGGCTGTGGTGGTTCGTGCTTGGATGGAGCAAGTGCTTGGTTTGGGAACGCAGCTTGGTGCCGGAAGAATTTCGGCGTTTGCCGTTTCCAGCAGCATGACCCATCAAGCTGAGATTTCAACGGTATTGATTGAATCCATCGCAGCGGATTATCGTATGTTTGAAGTTGCGGTAAAAAATGCCGACCAAAGCACTTCAGGCCTGAGCATTGACGCACAAGGAATGGAGTTGAATAATCCCCTCCTGATTCAACAAATTCATAATGCTGTAGAGATCTTGGCACCCCACGAAAAATTGTTGTTTCTTGTTGAACCGGCTCTAGAACCTCTTCTGCGAGAGTTTGCAGTTGCCAAAGACCGTCAAGTCCAGTTTGCGGTCCTCGATTGGAAAACGAAGATTACAGGAATTTCTAACCAGACTTTAGATCTGTTCTCTTCCTTGAATCTCGAAGGTAAACATAGTTTTGATTGGTACAAATGGCGTTGGACGATGTCATTGCTAGCGGCAATGTTGCTGATCAGCTTATTTGCCTTGAATTGGAAATGGTGGAGTTTGCGACGTGAGGCGAATACGATCCGCGATTCGATTCAAGCAACTTACCAAAATAGCTTTCCGCGAGAACCTATTTCCCGTGACCCTCTGTTTCAGATGCAGCAAAAAATTAATGCTGCAAAAAAATTGGCGGGGCAATCTAGTAACGATGATTTCTTGGTGTTGAGCGGACAATTTGCGCAAGCATGGGATCAGTTTGTTCCAAGTCAAGGCGTTGCAAGTGTTGCCAATATTGAGTATCGGGAGCGCAGCTTATTCGTGACGCCGAAAAATCTGGCGGAAGTCCCGATCGAACCATTAAGAGCCGCTTTGAAAGAACGTAGTTTAAAGCTCGATGTTAAAGATGGTTTGTTGAAGATTTCTGTTGAAGTAGGTGGTGTGTGATGAAACAAATGGAAATGTTGAACAAGTTATTGCATGACTGGAATAAACGTGAATTACGTGAACGTCGAATATTGATTGGCGTTGGTATTTTGGTGTTGATTAGTTTGTTGTATTTATTTGCTGTGCAACCTGCCTACACGAATATTAAAGACCTAGAGAATTCAACACCCGCCCTTAAGCTTCAAGCTGCCACGATGACAAATATGGCGGCACAGTATGGTGACTTGTCGAAAACCATGGCGGAGAATATTCCTACTATTACGCGCGAGACAGTCGAGTCAACCTTGGCGAGGCGCAATATCAAAACGCAATCCTTGACGGTGTCAAATGATATTGTGCGTTTTCAGGTTAATGTCGTCGGCTATGCGAATTTAATGGAATGGATTTTAGAAATGCAAAAGGCGGCTCGCTTAACGGTGGATGAGGTTAAACTCACGGCGTTAAACGAAGTTGGACAAGTGAGTGCGGTGGTCACTTTACGTCAGCAAAAGGCTGGCAATTAGTATGCAAAGAAAAACGTTCGTCGCATTATTTTTTGTCGGCATCGTTAGTGTACTGGGGACGTTCTTGGTTTTTCTTCCAGCAAGCTGGCTTGGTTTTCTGCTTGAGAAGCAAACGATGGGACGAGTCAGTTTAGGCGATATACAAGGGAGTTTTTGGCGTGGTTCTGCTTTTGTTGGGGTAGCGGTTGACGATAAGTCTGCGGTAACACCTTTATTTCCTGGACGCTTTTCATGGCAAATCTCCCCTCTTGTTTTGTTGGGGCAAGTTGTGGTGGTGCTAGAGAATAAAGACGTTATGTCGGCGCCACTAAAGGTGAATGGAAATTTTCAGCAGTGGCAAATTAGCCCAGCAAGTTTGAATCTGCCTCCCGAGCGTTTAGAAGGTTTAGGTGCCCCACTCAATACCATCGGCCCTAGTGGCAGGATAGTGTTGCAATGGGGGCCTCTAGCATTAAGCCGAATTGACAGTAAATTGTTAATCAACGGCAATATGCAGTTAGCATTAAATGAAATGGCGTCACGTGCTTCGTCGATCAAACCTTTAGGCAGTTATCATCTAGCTTTTGATTGGCGCGGTGATTCGGCAAAGTTGAACTTAAGTACAACTAAAGGACCGATGATGTTAGAGGGTACAGGCGCACTGCAGCAAGGTCGGTTTCAGTTTTCTGGTAAAGCATATGCTGAAACTGGACAAGAAGAAAAAATGGCAAATCTTTTGAATTTGCTAGGGAGACGTCGCTCAGAAGGCGGCAAACAGTTTATCGCTTTAGAATATAAATGAGACAATTGGCATGAAGAATACAATCAAAACATTGACACAGAATAAACCGCATCTTGGTTCCAAAAAATGGATAGTTGCGATGATCCAGGCGACGTTTATTGGCGGGATTGGTTTTTACAGTGTGATGGTACCTAGCCTCACGTTTGCGCAGGAATCCAATCAAAATGCAGCGGGCTTAAATTTCGTCAATGCTGATATTGAGTCAGTCATTAAAGCCGTCGGACATTACACTGGCACCACGTTTGTGATTGATCCACGCGTCAAAGGTCAACTAACGCTGGTAGCTGAAAAGCCACTGACCAAAGATCAAGCGTTCAAGCTACTCACATCGAATTTGAGGATGTTGGGTTTTGCCGTTGTCACCTCAGATGGGTTCTCTAAAGTGGTGCCTGAAGCCGATGCTAAATTGCAAGGTGGACCAACGCAAGTTAAGAGTATCAAAGGCGATCAGATCATTACCCAAGTTTTTAGAGTGAATTATGAAGCGGCGAACAATATTGTGACCGCTTTACGCCCTTTGATTTCTCCAAATAATGTAATCAATGTGAACCCAGGTAATAACTCTATCGTGATCACCGACTATGCCGACAATATGCGTCGCATGGCAGAGGTGATTGCCCTATTGGATGTGCCATCCAATCCTGAATTAGAAATTATCCCCATCAAACATTCGATTGCTGCTGACGTAGCGACGATGGTGACGCGTCTAACTGAGGGCAATCAGACTAGTGCAGATGCTGGTCGCGCAATCGTGTTAGCGGATTCTCGTACCAATTCTGTGCTGATTAAAGCGCCGTCCGTTGCGCGCGCAAATTTGATTAAAACGCTCGTTGCTAAACTCGATCAACCGACCGAATTGCCTGGTAACGTGCATGTGGTTTACCTGAGAAATGCTGAGGCAGTGAAATTAGCTGCAACCTTGCGTTCGATTTTAAGTGGCGATAGCTCATTACCTTCAAATTCCGGTAGCTCCAGTAATAATTCGGGGTTCGGTAATTCTTCGCAAAACAACGGTGGTGTTGGTGCAACCCAATCTAATAACTCAGCATTAAGCTCCACCGGATCGACTTTGAGTTTGCCAATTAGTACGAATAGTAATAGTCAAGGTCAGAGTGGCGGAGGTGGCGGTTTTATTCAGGCGGATCCAGCTACAAATACACTGATTATTACGGCTAGTGATGCTGTTTATAAAAATCTTCGTGGTGTTATTGAACAATTGGACGCTCGTCGCGCTCAGGTCTATATTGAAACAATCATAGTTGAAGTTTCTGCTTCGAAAATGGCGGAGTTAGGTGTTGAGTGGGCGGGAGCAAGTGGAAATAGTACAAGCAATTATCGTTTAGGTGCCACGACCTCTTATCCGAATCAAAATACCTTGATTAATCTTGCTTCGGGGAATGCTGCGACCCAAGGTGCATCATTACTAGGTAAGGGATTGAATGTAGGCTTATTCCGTCAAATTGGTGGGCAGCTAGGGATCGGTGCATTAGCGCATGCTTTGGCGGCTGATGATAGTTCGAAC
>JAYVHZ010000642.1:0-10218 GCA_043770645.1 Undibacterium sp.
TCATGCACCAAGAGATAGGCGTAGGCTTGATGATGGGAGCGCCCAACACGACCTCGCAATTGATGTAATTGCGCCAAACCGAATTTATCGGCTCTATGCATGATGATGGTATTGGCTGTCGGTACGTCGATACCTGTTTCGATAATCGTGGTACACAGCAAAATGTTGTAGCGTTGCGCAACGAAATCGCGCATGACTTTTTCTAAGTCGCGTTCATTCATCTGGCCATGACCGACCGCGATCCGAGCTTCTGGCAGCAAGGCTTCCAACATGGCTTTGCGGTTTTCTATCGTCTCGACTTCATTATGCAAGAAGTAGACTTGACCGCCGCGTTTGAGTTCACGTAAGCAGGCTTCTCGGATGACGGAATCGCCCTCACTGCGCACGAATGTTTTGATCGCTAAACGCTTTTGTGGCGCAGTCGCGATAATCGAGAAGTCGCGCAATCCTTCTAGCGCCATTCCCAATGTACGTGGAATCGGTGTCGCGGTTAAGGTCAGTACATCAACTTCCGCACGCAAGGCTTTCAGCGTTTCTTTTTGACGTACACCGAAGCGATGTTCTTCGTCAATAATCACTAAACCGAGGCGCGAGAAATTTACGTCTTCGGATAAAAGCTTGTGGGTACCGATTACGATATCGACTGTACCATCTCCCATACCTTTGATGGCTTGTGCAATTTCTTTGCCACTTCTGAAACGCGACAATTCTGCAATCTTCACTGGCCAATTGGCGAAGCGATCAGTGAAGGTCTGCGCATGTTGCTCTGCCAGCAGTGTGGTCGGCGCCAGAATAGCAACTTGTTTACCACCCATGACCGCAACGAAAGCGGCACGCAATGCGACTTCGGTTTTACCAAAGCCGACATCGCCGCAAATCAATCTATCCATCGGTTTGCCGGAGATCATGTCACCAATCACAGCCGTGATTGCCGCAGCTTGGTCAGGTGTTTCATCAAAACCAAAACTATCAGCAAACGCCGCGTAATCGTGGGCAGAATATTCGAAAGCATGACCCTGACGCAAAGCGCGGCGAGCATACAGATTGAGTAATTCCGCTGCAGTATCACGGATTTGTTGTGCGGCTTTACGTTTGGCTTTTTCCCACTGACCCGAGCCTAACGCGTGCAAAGGCGCATCGTCCGGTGATGCGCCTGAATAGCGCGAAATCACGTGCAGCTGGGATACGGGTACGTATAACTTAGTGTCTTTCGCATATTCCAAGTGTAGGAATTCGGTTTCGCCTTCGCCCAAATCCATACTTATGAGACCCATGTAGCGACCGATACCATGATTGCTATGGACGACGGGATCACCAATTTTCAATTCAGACAAATCGCGCACCATGTGCTCGACTTGCGTTACAGCTTCTTGCTTTTTGCGACCTATGCGTTTGCCAGAGCCAGCGTACAGCTCCGTTTCAGTGATAAATGCGATGTCTTGCGCTTGAAAACCAGCGTGTAGAGGTGCAACGCCCAATACTAATTTAGTGCTGCTGGTGATGAAGTCGGTGTAATCCTCACTGATGCTGATATCTAGATCGAAATCACGGAAATACTGTTGTAGAGTTTCGCGTCGACCGGCTGTTTCAGCGCAGATAAAAACCCGCTTATCTGTTTGTAATAAATACGAGCGCAAATTCGTCAGCGGGTCATCGGCGCGACGATTGACGGCGATATCAGGTAAAAAACTGGAGACTTCGGATGCGGCGCCCCCGTTTTGTACGATCCAACGGGATTCAGATTTCAGTGTCGCAAAAAAATCTTCATCACGTAAAAAGATAGTTTCAGGCGGCAGGACAGGGCGCTCCCTATCGGATTTTAGAAACTGATAGCGGGAGCGCGTGTCGACCCAAAAGCGTTGTATCGCTTCTTCAATATCACCAATCAAAACGTAATGCGTGTTTTGCGGCAGATAATCGAAAAGTGTCGCCGTCGATTCAAAAAATAAGGGCAAATAATATTCAATACCAGCCGATGCAATGCCATTGCCTATGTCTTTGTAGACGGTGGAACGAGAAGGATCGCCTTCAAACTGTTCCCTCCAACGATTACGGAATGCGCTGCGACCTGCTTCATCCATAGGAAATTCACGGCCTGGCAACAGGCGAACTTCCTTGACCGGATATAACGAGCGCTGTGTATCCGCGTCGAAGGTACGTATGGTTTCTATGCTGTCGCCGAACAAATCCAGTCGATATGGCAGCACCGAACCCATAGGAAATAAATCAATCAAACCACCACGAACCGAATATTCGCCCGGTGACATGACTTGGGAGACATGGGTGTAACCCGCCAGAGTCAATTGAGTTTTTAGCTTGGCTTCGTTAAGAGTTTCGCCGACCTTGAAGAAGAAGGTGTATGCCGCTAAGAAAGACGGCGGTGCCATACGTACCAAGGCCGTGGTAGCTGGAACAATCAAAACATCGCAGTTGCCGCTATTGATTTCATAGAGGGTCGCCAAACGTTCCGATACCAAATCCTGATGCGGTGAAAACGCGTCATACGGCAACGTTTCCCAATCGGGTAACAAATGACAGCGCAGATCAGGTGCAAACCACGGCAATTCACTAAGCAAGCGTTGCGCGTCGGCCGGGCTAGCCACAAAGATAGTCAAGAATCTTTGTTCGGCTTTTAAGGCAACAGCTGCTTGCGCAATGGCATAAGCATCTGCAGAGCTATGCGTAGACGGCAATACAAATCGGTGACCAGCTTTGGGTAGTGCTTTGATGAAATCGAAAGACATTAGATGTAAAGCAAGGAGTTCTGCAAATTCATGCTAAAGAGTCTGGAAAAAGCCCAGCGGCAAGAATTGGCGGTTAAAATGAAGGCCAATTATAAACGATGCACAAGCCAAGCTATTTATATCCTCGAAATGACCCAACATTCTTCCGAATTATTTGATTTGCCCCACCATTTACAAGGGGAAAGTTCAAACGGTGTAAATCCCAAATATATTGCATTGATCCCGGCCGCTGGGGTTGGTGCTCGTATGGTTGCCAATGTACCTAAGCAATATTTGGATTTGGCGGGAAAAAGTGTTTTGCAAAGAACGGTTGATTGTTTTCTGTCTTGCCCGCAAATTGACCATATCTTTGTCGTAGTCAGTGCTGAAGATGCTTTTATTGATGATGCTTTAGCTGAGCATGAAAAGTTGACCGTCTTTAACTGTGGTGGTGCTACACGTCGTGATACCGTCCAAAATGGTTTGGAATTGATACGCAAATTTAGTCGCTATCAAGATCAGGATCTGGTTCTGGTACACGATGCAGCGCGTCCAGGATTAACCCCCGTATTAGTGAGTAAGTTGATTGAGGCGGTAGGGGACGATGTGAATGGTGGTTTATTGGCATTGTCGGTGGTAGACACCGTGAAACGATGTGTTGCGGGTCAGGTCGAAACGATAGATAGAAAAAATTTGTGGCTAGCGCAGACGCCACAAATGTTTAGCTTGGGCTTATTGTCGCGTGCTTTGGAAATGGCGATCGAGGTGACCGACGAAGCCAGTGCAATTGAAACAATAGGTTATAGCCCTAAATTAGTTGAAGGTGCCATGCGCAATCGCAAACTGACGGTGCCCGAAGATTTGGAATTTTTCGAATTATTTTTTAAAGAGTTATGAGTACAATCGAAAAGAAACAGACGGTAAGTTTGCCATTGCCCTTACCATTTCGAATTGGTCAGGGCTACGATTGCCATGCCTTGGTTGAAGGGCGTAAATTGATTATTGGTGGCGTCGACATCCCACATAAAACTGGATTATTAGGACATTCCGATGCGGATGTTTTATTGCATGCTATTACCGATGCGCTCTTGGGTGCAGCAGCGCTTGGCGATATTGGTAAATTGTTTCCTGATACCGACGCTAAATTTGCCGGTGCAGATTCTCGTATTTTGTTAAGAGAAGCGATAGCCCGTGTTCATACAAGCGGCTACGTTTTGGGGAATCTGGACGCAACTATCATTGCGCAACAGCCTAAAATGGCACCGCATATTCCAAAAATGATTGAATATATTGCGACAGACCTGCAAGTGTCGATGGCGCAAGTCAATATCAAAGCAAAAACCAATGAGAAGTTAGGGTATTTGGGACGCGAAGAGGGTATCGCTGCTGAAGCGGTGGTCTTACTTTTTAAAGCTTAGTGTTACACTAAATTCAATACTGATAGTGAAGCATACTGCAGTAAACACGAAATAGGAATCAAGGAGAAAAATATGAAGCGCGATATGTTAAAAGGTTTGCTCAAACAATTGCAAGATGGTTTGCATAGCACTGATCAAGTTGATGCGGAGATGAAGGGCTTGCTGCAAAATTTACATCAGGATATTGAAACGGTATTGAGCAAAGATGAGAATCCAGATGATCCTCTGTATGCCGCTTTGAGTGATCGATCTCGGGCTATCTATGCACAGTTTGCGACCAAACATCCTAAATTGGAACCAGCTCTACGTGAGCTTGGCAGTATGTTGGAAAAAATGGGCGTGTAATTGACTTAGCCTTTGAAGAAACAAAAAAGACGCTCAAGAGCGTCTTTTTTATATGGCAAAGCTGTGATTGCAGATTACTTAATCACTGCTTTCTTGATCAATGACTGCTGATAAGCTTGAACTTTTTCTTGTACCAAGCTTTCACCGATCTGTTGCTTTACTTCCTCCATTGTTGGCAATTTCAGAGGACGCACGTCATCTAATTTGATCACGTGGAAACCAACCTCAGTTTTCACTGGTGTCTCTGTGAATTGACCTTTTTTCAAAGAAGCTAATGCTGTCGCGAACGCTGGTGGCACGTTAGCTTGGGAAACCCAATCCAAATCACCGCCTTTAGCAGCAGAGCCAGTGTCTTTTGATTGCTTTGCCAATTCTTCAAACTTAGCGCCACCTTTTAACTTGGAAATGATGGCTTTAGCATCATCTTCTTTTTCGACCAAGATATGGAACGGATGGTATTCATTGTCACCGTTTTGTGCTTTCCATTTATCGTAAGCGGCTTTGATGTCTGCTTCAGATACTGGATTTTTTTCTACGTGAGCACGCATCAAAGATTGAATCAAAATCTGTTGGCGTGCCATTTCGATTTGGATTTTGACATCTTCATTTTTTGAGTAGCCAGCTTTTTCTGCTTCTTGCAACAATACTTCTGTACCAACCAAACGGTCTTTGATCATTGCGCGCAATTGTGGCGTGTCTTTTTGGCCTTGTGCCAAAGCTTGCTTTACAAATGGTTCTGCTTTTGAGGCAGGGATTGCTTTTCCATTGACCGTTGCCAAGTTCTGCGCCATCGCAGGGAATGCGGTTACTAGAAGTACAACCAGCAAATGAGCGGGTTTAAAAGTCATTATCTGTTCCTAAAATACAAAGTAAGTAAAACAAAAAACGGTTAATAAAAATGTTTATTTTGGTGTTTCAGAAGGACTTAAAGCCTGGATAACAAGTGCATGTATCTCCGTATGCATTAAATCGCCAACGGCATCATACACTAGTCGGTGGCGAGAAATACGATTTAGACCTTCAAATTTTTCACTAATGATAGTCACAGAGTAATGCCCAGCACCACTGGCAGCGCCAGCATGGCCTTTGTGCGCTGCGGAATCATCACTGAGCTGGCAGGACAATGGCGATAGGTAAGCCTCGAGCCGTTCTAGAATTCTTTGAGCTCTCGTATTCATTTTGGTTCCTCAATATATTTCATCAAAAAGAATGTTTGCCCAACAACGAATACAGGAAGGGCAAAGAAAGAATAGAACTTATAACTGACCCAGGTGCTTTGTGGGAATGAAAGCGCAACGTAAAGGTTGGCGCAACCCATCACAAAGAAATAAGCGATCCAAATTAAATTAAGTTGATTCCAGGCAATTTCTGGCATCGCAACTTCCGAACTCATCATGGTCTTGAGGAGGTTTTTCTTCATCACATAATGACTAAAAATAAAACCGGCTGCAAATAACCAATAAATTATTGTTAATTTAATCTTAACAAACGTATCGTTTTGAAAGTAAATTGTCAGACCACCAAACACACTGACGATAAAAAATGACACCCAAAGCATCAAGTCAATTTTCTTTCGTCGAACTAGTAAATAGAAAATTTGTAGTACCGAAGTAATAACCGCTATTGCCGTCGCGATCAGTATTGGTGCCATTTGAACCGACACAGCATTGCCAGAAGTTAATCCGGCTAGGAACTGATTGGCGATTTGGTGTGATGCCTCGGGATACTTTTCCGCGCGGTTATAGCTTAGGAAAAAAAGGAGTACCGGGAACAGGTCAAACAATAACTTCATCATATTTTTAATTTTTTGCTTTAAATTTGAGCGATGCTGAGTTAATACAATAACGTAAGCGCGTCGGTGGCGGCCCGTCTGGAAATACGTGCCCTAAATGAGCGTCGCAGATATTACACACAATTTCAACGCGCGTCATGCCATGTGTGTGATCTGCAATTTCTCGGACATGCTGAGGATTAAGTGCTTTGAAGTAGCTTGGCCAGCCACAGCCTGAATCAAATTTTGCGTCGGATTCAAATAGCGGGGTGTCGCAACAGACGCAAGTATAGATGCCGACTTCGTGATGATCCCAAAATTTGCCAGTGAAGGCACGCTCAGTTGCTGCGTGACGAGTTACTTGATATTCCATTTCCGATAGTTGTTGGCGCCATTCGGCTTCCGTTTTTTTTATTTTGTTCATGATCGTAAGAAGTGTAGTTGGTTTAATGAGAATCTTTGTGTGAAGATGTGATTAGATGTGACAGCAATTCGTCACTATGACGAACAACTAACCGATAATTCTGTTGCCCAGTCTGGAGGTAATTGCGCATACGCTTCAAACTCAGCTTGTTCGGCAAAAGGGTTTTCTAAGATTTTTAAAAGTAGATTGATTTCAGTAAAATCTTTTTGTTCCGCTTTTGCTATCGCCTGCTGTGCAAGATAGTTGCGCAATACATATTTTGGATTGACTTGATTCATTCTGAATGCACGTTCAGCATTGATGGAGTGTTCTTGTTGTAGGCGATGACGATATGCGAGCAGCCATTGATCTAGCTTTTCTCTATCAACAAATAAATCACGCAAAGCGTTTTCTTGTGCACTTGGTTGAAGCGTGATTTGACTTAAATTTCGGAAAGCCAGTGTAAAGTCAGTGTGGGTCGCGGCCATTAAGTCCAAATATTCAGCAAATAGATCTTGATCGCCTGGCAAAGTTTCAACAAGTCCAAATTTTTGGCTAAGTCTTTGCGCGTAATGGCGTTCATAATGCTCGGTGTAGCAAGAAAGTGCCTCTTGTGTCTCTTCTATGCTGCCAATCAACGGCAATAGAGCTTGCGCTAATGCGTGACAATTCCATTGACCGATGCGAGGCTGCATTTGATATGAATAGCGTCCTTGCGTATCGCTGTGATTGCAAATATGGGCGGGATCAAAGCCATCCATAAAACCAAACGGGCCGTAGTCGAGAGTTAAGCCCAGTATCGACATGTTGTCAGTATTTAAAACGCCATGCATAAAGCCAACAGTCTGCCACTGCGCGACCAGTTCGGCCGTTTTCACCACAATTTCTTTTAGCAATTCTTGGTAAGGATTTCCTAACTCTTGCAAATGCGGGTAATAATGTTGAATCACAAAATCAGCGAGTTGCTGTAATTGTTCTGGTTTATCGTTGTAGTACCAATGTTCAAATGATCCAAAGCGAATAAAGCTTGGTGCGGTTCGGGTCACGATGGCAGTTTTTTCTGGCATCTCACGCATCGTGTATTGATCTGATCCGACAATGCACAAAGCGCGAGAAGTAGGAATGCCTAATCCGGCCATGGCTTCAGAACATAGAAATTCCCGGACTGATGAACGCAAAACTGCACGTCCATCCCCCATGCGTGAATAAGGCGTCATACCAGCGCCTTTTAGCTGAATTTCATGTAGCTTTGAGTTCTGATTTACTGTCTGGCTGGTTTCGGTAACTGAACTAAATTCACCTAATAAGATGGCACGACCATCACCTAGTTGCCCTGCCCATACACCAAATTGATGCCCTGAATACACTGCGGCCACTGGGGTACTTGTTGAATGCACGTGATTGCCGCTAAAGATATCGACAAATTCTGGTGCTTGTATCTGTGTAGCATCGATCCCAAATTCCTTGAGCATCGACTTACTGACTGCGATCAAAAACGGTGATTTTAGTGGACTCGGATGCAGGGTGGTAGAGAAGGGCGCACCTAATTTAGCAAAGCGATTTTGGAAGTGAAAGTTTGTATGCGTTGGTAAGTCTGAATTGCTCATGAATAATCGGATAGTGTCAGGAATTAGGATGCAGCTATTTTGACAGAGAACCAGCATTCATGTTGAAACGGCGACAGACCTTGCGATCTGTCGCCGTTTCATCTTATGCAAGAATGGCAATCTAGTTTCCGTGACGTTCAACAACCTTACAGCCATCGAGTAAGAAGGATAAACTAATGACCAATACCAATTCACCTTCAGCTGAGCGCGCTGTACCCGTGATACCGGGGGTTGAAATGCAGGTTAATGGCTTGATGACCAGATCCGAAGTGCCATCAACAGAATCAACAGAAATGATATACGGGTTAGGTGCTGCAATGACGATACCGACACGTTCCGAACTCTTTTCATAGCCGAGCACCTGCCCAAGAGAGCGAATTGGCAATGGTCGACCAAGATCACGCAATACCGGTTGGCCACCAACACTTTCGAAGGTTTCTGGTAATTCAACTACGCGCTGTACTGTCGCCATCGGCAAAGCAAGAGAGGCGCCTGCTGTACGTACCAGCATGGTCGGAACAATCGATAACTCAATTGGTAATCGGATAATGAATGTTGTACCTTTGCCGAGGTGCGAGTTAATACGAATCGCGCCACGATGACGCTCGACTGCTGTTTTCACGACGTCCATGCCAACGCCGCGCCCTGAAACACTTGACGCGACTTCTTTGGTGGAAAATCCGGGCAGGAAAACCAACTGGAAAGCTTCGTCATCGGTGCGTGCTTCGTGTGCGCTAATTAAGCCCTTTGAAATGGCTTTTTCACGCAAACGATTTGCATCCATGCCTTTGCCATCATCAGTGACTTCGATCATGACACTGCTAGCTTCTTGCCATGCTTTGAGTAAAATTTTGGCACGGGCAGGTTTAGTAGTTTGCGCGCGCTCATCAGCTGTTTCGATACCATGATCTAAAGAATTACGCAGCATGTGAACCAATGGGTCATACAAACTGTCGACCACAACACGATCGACTTCCGTCTCTGCACCAGAAATTTCCAAGTCTACGTCTTTACCTAAATCTTTGGCTAGTTCTCGAATCAAGCGAGGGAATTTTTGGAATAAGCGGCCAACAGGCTGCATCCGTGTCGCTAATGTTGCTCTTTGTAATTCGGTTGAGTAACGTGAAGCGCGATTAAGTGTCTCTGTCAGAGCCGACATCAAAGGTGCTGCATCACCGTCGAACGAATATTGCGACAGCTTTTCGAGTAATACAGCAGCCTGATTCGCTGCCTGTACAGATTCACCAGCAACTTCAAGCAAGACGTCGAGTTTAACGGCGTCGATACGAATACTTTCTTCTTTGACCGGAGCGTTTTGTTTGGTCTCATTACTAGCCAACGACGTTTTGACAGCTTCCTGCTCTTGTTTTACCACAGGATTGACGATAACTGGCTCGGGTAAGGTGCCAGCTGGGACGACCGCCCGATAGTATGCATCCCAAGGCACTTCACCCTCAGCTATGGGAGTGGATGTTGTCGCAACTGTGGCAGTAGCATTCGATGCTACCTGAGTGACTGCAGCTTTAGTCACGGGAGCACTTGAAGAAGATTTACCTTCAATCGCATCATTGAGTAACTGTTCCAGTGCCGCAGGCATTGTGGACAATTGATCAGGATGTGTGCCATTGGATAAAGCTGTTAGCTGATCAGAGACAAACCCACTTGCTTCGAGAGCAGCCTCGATGGCGATGGGGGTGACTGGAGATTTTCCAGTACGTAAAGCATCAAACAAATTTTCAGTTAAGTGGCACGCAGACACCATGGCGGACAAATTCATGAAGCCTGCGCCGCCTTTGATCGTGTGAAATGATCTAAACACCGCGTTGAGTGTATTCATATCCTCTGGATTACGCTGTAAAGAGAGTAGATGCTCCTCTACATTGATCGCCAGATCCAATGCCTCAACGACAAATTCTTTGAGCATGTCATCCATTTAGAAACCCAAACTATC
>JAYVHZ010000643.1:0-1528 GCA_043770645.1 Undibacterium sp.
GCAATCGCTGGCAGACTAAGCGCAGCAAGGCCGAACAAACGAATTAGAGTAGACCTATTCAAAATAACTCCTTTCATTGGGTTTTCTTCAAACAACAAATAACAAATCATCCATAACAATCTATGGCATTAGTGTGGCTTGCGGACAAAACGAAGTAAACTGGGATGTGATGAAAACCCCTCACTCGCGACGAAACACGAATCGCCGCGGATGAAATTCGAATAAATCAGGGGCGTTTCTTAATCGGCGTTCAAGTTCAGCAATAATGCTTTCACGGGCGCTGGCAAAGCGAGTTGCTCTATGTTGTCTAATGATGTCCAAGCAAATACCCCATCACTTGCAAAAGGAATCTTGCGCGACAATTTGAAATGAATGGCATGGATCTGCAATTTAAAATGGGTAAAACCATGCTCAAAAGGCGCTAACAGCTTGGCTGATTTCGATTCACCAAAGCGATCAATGAAGCTCTGCGCTTCCACGCTGTCAAGATACGACAAGGCGTCACCAACAGGTTCAAGCCCATCGGCATGCATCAAAGCACCCTCACGCATACCATGTAATTCGGGCAGTGAGACCAAGCCACCCCAAATGCCAGTCATGGGGCGTTGTTCTAACAAGACTGCACCATCATGCTCAAGCACCAGCATGATGCTATGTTTTTCCTTCTGTTTGGTTTTCGGCTTACGTATCGGCAGTTCTGCGGTTCGTCCCTGCGCAAACGCGATGCACCTAGTCTGAAATGGGCAACGCTGGCAATCTGGCTTACCGCGGCTACAGAGCGTCGCGCCGAGATCCATTAAACCTTGGGTATAGGCTGTGATATCTGCCTCAGGCAGAAGCGCTTCTGCACGCAACCACAAGTCATCTTCTACCGATTTAGTACCGGGATAAGCAGCTACACCAAACACGCGGGCAAATACGCGCTTCACGTTGCCATCTAAAATTGCCGCTACAGTACCGTAAGAAAAAGCCGCAACCGCGGCGGCAGTTGAACGTCCTATGCCGGGCAATTCCTGCAATAACTTAGGATCACTAGGAAATCTGCCCTGATATTTCTCCACCACTTGCTTGGCACATTGATGCAGATTGCGGGCACGGGTGTAATAGCCTAAACCCGCCCACGAAGCCATCACGTCTTCGACTGGTGCTGCCGCCAAATTCTGGACTGTAGGGAATTTTTCCAGAAAACGCTGATAATAAGGAATGACGGCCGTCACCTGGGTTTGCTGTAACATAATTTCAGACAGCCAGACTTTGTAGGCATCACCAGTTTGTTGCCATGGCAAACTATGGCGACCATGCTGCTTCTGCCACGCAATTAATTCTGCAGAAAAACTGGGATCAAAATAAATCGAGTCAGCTGGTGCGCTACGCTGATTGCGCACTTCTAGGTTTTTTTTCATGAAGCTTGTTTAGGATAGTGCTTGTTGATGAAACTGCGAGAATTCAAATCAGGCATGAACAAGGTTTATGGCTTTGCAGGCGTCATCGTATTAAGGAGACGCTTACCCGCATATTTCATCACCAA